>JBAVRC010000457.1:0-1741 GCA_049694615.1 Thermosynechococcaceae cyanobacterium
ATCCACGGCAGTATGGCGAACCTCCATGAACTGGCTCGATCTAGCAATCTCCAGAACAAATATTTCATCTACATCCCCAAGGTGGGCGAGGAAATTGCCTTTGATGCGGTCCCTGATAAACTCAGCGCGACCAAGTTAGCGGAAATGGAGCTGCCCACCCAGTTCGAGATTCCGTTGGAGGCTGAGGTCGAGGGCGGTTGGTTAAGGGTACCGGAAGCGGTGGTCAATGACGATCCCCGATGGAAAGCTTTGACCGATTCGGGGTTACTTAAGGCCAAGTGGGTCGGGGAACGGCTGGTGCTGTCTCGGTTGAAAAATCCTGGTGCTCGGAATCGGGCGGCTCAAACCCATCCAGAATGTTGTGCAAATTGTCATTTTCTGGAGGTTGATACCTGTCTGGGGACTGACAGCCCGCTGTGGGGGGCGATCATTGACCCGAATGGCAAGTGTGATGCATTTAGGGCGGCATCACCAGAGGATCTCGCGGATAGGGAATCTGATGAGGGGGAGGACGGCGATGATACGGAGGGGGAGGAGGCGATCGCACCATAAAGCACGGGGGCCAGGTGCGCTAAGCTGGGGGCATAAGGGGAAGGCTGGGCACAGACAATCTGGAGGTTTCCGATGGAAGCTGGAAAAGCAGAAGTCCTAGATTTAATAGACAAGCCAATAGAAAAACTATCAGCCTTTTCGCGTTGGCCTAGCCTCGAAGAAGTCCCTGCCGTCATTGATCAGGCGACACAACTGCTCGTTGATGAATTCAACCCCTTACAAGTGATTCTCTTTGGTTCTTATGCCAGAGGCGACGCCAACGAGGCCAGCGATATTGATCTGCTCGTTGTTGTTCCTGACGAAATCGAGGGGACGCGCAGCGAATTGAACATTAGGGGAGGATCCCGTCTCTGGGATATGCCGATGCCTATTGATTTAATTGTGCAAAGATACTCCCTGGTCAAGAAAGGCCAAGAAATACCTGAATCCGTTTTATCGACTATTAAAGCGCAAGGCAAAGTTTTGTATGAGCGATCCGGTCAAACTCAGTCAACGCTGGATTAGTAGTGCCATTGCTGACTTTAAATCCATCCAAAAGCTTGTAAGTGAACCGCCGATTTTAAGTACTGCGATCTTCCACTGCCAACAATGTGCCGAAAAATCCATGAAGGCGCTTCTTATCCTTAATGGTGTCTCTTCAGAAATGCAAAGGTTCAAAACCCATAATTTGCGTTTTCTTCTGCGGGAAACTACTTCCTTCTATCCTGAGATGAGCCAATTCGATAAGTCGATAGAGGCGCTGAATGACATGGATACCTTTTATCGTTATCCGCAGGATGAAGAACCTTCTGAACCAACGGTGACTGAATTCAAAAATGCATTTTCAACCGCTCAAAGCATTCTTAAAAAGGCGACTCAGATTCTCGAAGCCAAGATCAAAGCTCAACAAGATAAACAACAAACACCTGAGCAGATTTGGGAAAGTTTGAGTAAATCCTTCAGTTCGACGGGTGTAAAACTCTCCCAGCAAGTCGCCCTGAAAGCCTTTCAGAACAAACATTCTGAGGAAACTGTAGCCCAAATTTTGGCACATGATCCACAAGCCATCGACCTCAAACAGAACGAGGGAAGCGATCGCGCCAATCAGTACATTAAGACGATCATCAATGGGGCAAAATTCACCCTGAGACAATCCCCGCGACCTCAGCAGGATATTGACCTCGAACCCTGAGCCGTTTCTGGGGCACGA
>JBAVRC010000458.1:0-2011 GCA_049694615.1 Thermosynechococcaceae cyanobacterium
ACTGAAGCATTTGCACATCGGTTCTGTTGCTATTCCACCCTTGGGTTGCGGGAATGGCGGTTTAGACTGGGCTGTTGTCAAACCCATGATTATTAAAGCCTTGTCGGAGGTTCCAGAGGTTAATGCTGTTATTTTTGAGCCTGGTCATGCTCTACAAGCCGATACCATAAGGGTAGAAACGAAGAAACCCAATATGACTCGTGTACGCGCATTGGTCATTCAACTTTTTGAGCGCTATGGCTTGCCAGGGTATCGCCTCACTAGACTGGAAACTCAAAAGCTGGCCTATTTGCTTCAAGAATCTGGCGAACCGATGCAACTGAACTATGTAAGGCATCAGTATGGCCCCTATGCCGATAATCTTAACCACCTTCTACAGCGTCTTGATGGACATTTTATCCGTGGGTTTGGCGATCGCGATACGAAGTCCCAGATTTATGTGTTGTCAGAGGGAAGCCAAGCCGCGCAAGATTTTATGGAGCAGCACCCTGATGCTAAGGAGCGTCTAGAGCAGGTGAGCCGTTTAATTGAAGGGTTTGAAACTCCCTATGGGATGGAGATGTTGACGACTTTACATTGGATTGCTCGACGTGAAGACCCGCAGGCTTCAGTGAGTGTTGAGCGTGCGATCGCAGGGGTACAGGCTTGGAGCGATCGCAAAAAAAACTTATTCAAACCCCGACATCTTGAGATTGCTTGGCAACGTTTAAGGGATCAGGGGTGGTTAAAAACTGAGATAGTTTGCAATGCAAACTTTTGAAGATTTAGGCAGTTTGTTGTAATTCGGCATATTGCCAATAAGAGACACCCGCTTCATCCCGCCGGATGAGTAAACCAAACCATTCCAGCCGATCGCAGTTTTCCCTAACGGTATCTAGTTTTTTCTGAGTGTTGCGTCCGGTGAATTGGCTGGCGATTTGTAAGGCTGTCCATTCACCACTGCTGGTGCGGAGCAGGTCGCGGATGGCGGCAAGTTGGGCTTTGGGTTGGGTGGGCCATTTTTGCTGTTCGACGGGTGCGATGATGGCGGTTTCTTCTTCAATTCCAACCCCTTCGAGGGTGGTTTGGGTGGGTTTGGCTTGGTCGGGGGCTTGGTATTCGGGGCGCAGCCAGCGGATGAGGCCGTTGCGTTCTTCGGCGGCGCGTTCGGCGTTGAGGGCGACGAGGCGTTCGAGGATAATTTCGTTGATTTCTTCGGTGGTTTTGCCTGTTTGTTGGGTGGTTAGGAGATCTTGCCAGCCGTAGGCTTCTAGGACGGCGGCATCGAGTTCGTCGTGGATTTGTTTGAGGGTGGAGACGAGGGCTTTGTTGTTGTAGTCTCGGTCTGCGTCGGTGAAGGGTGGGCCTGATCGCAGTTTTTCCAGCAGGTTATACATTCCAGTAATGGTGATTTCGGGATGGGCGGCTTGGACTTGTTTGCGATGGGTGTCGAGGTGATCGCCCAATTCACGAATTTTCTGCTTTTGCTCAGGTGTAGGATCTGGGAAGGGAAAAGGATCAAAGCAACGGGTTTTGTTGTAGCGAGGACGATCTTCTAAAGTTCCACCTGCTGCTAGTGCCCAAGCGACATGAATCCTACTTGATATTACTCCTAGAAAAAATGCATCTTCCAAGGCAATGACAACCAGCATGTTGTCAGGAATTACAGATTTTGGAAAGAAAATAAAAACTCTGTGTTTACTAGTTTCTACAGTAGCTATATATCGGTTTGTCGCGACTAGTGCTTCTCTGATTTCAGGGCGTGGGCGTTCAAATAACCACCATAAATCATGTAGCTTTTTATCACGACTACTATCTCTTTTTGGCTTAACTCTCTCAAGAATCCATTGATAAGCTTTGGGATATTCTTTTTTAATTTCTTCTAAGCTTTTGCCAAAGAAATCTAAAACCCTAACATTTCGGGAGATTTGCATTAAATCTCTACCGTTAAGATATGGATAGAGAACTTCATTTTCAACCTTCTCAAAGTCACCTTTACTTAAGATAAAACCATCTCCATTTACCATGACAC
>JBAVRC010000459.1:0-7760 GCA_049694615.1 Thermosynechococcaceae cyanobacterium
AGCCAGTACACTAAAAGCTATTAGAAAAAAGCGCCGCAAATTCATGCCACCAGCTTTGCCAATGATTTACTGCCCTAACTTAAAATGCCGTACCCTCAACAACGAGGGAGAACGCATTTGCCAACAATGCGGCACGAGTTTGCCGCAGCGATATTTATGGGTGGTAGGCGCTGACCCTGAAACCTACCCCGTCGGATCGTCTCTGTTGGATCGCTATTGGTTTCGGGGACCTCAGGTGGTAATCGATACCCAACCGGGCATCCCGCTCGTCAGCGGTTTCGATATTGCGGACGCAGTGTTGCCCTATCTCAAGTTATTTCCGTTGCGGCTCCACATTCCCCAGGTTTACAGTTTGGTCTCCCTGGGCCCCTCTGCTGGGGGACATTCTCTCCTGTTGTTAGAAGGGGTCCCTTTGACGCCAGACGATTTCGTCGAAGCGGGTCCTGGTGTCGCCACCGTTGCCGTTGCCGAGTCCCTCACAGCGGTCTGGTCGCAAACCCACCCCCTGCGACAGATGCATTGGCTCTGGCAAATGGCCCAATTGTGGACCCCCTTGCAACGAGAAGCCGTATCCCTGAGTCTGGTTGAACCGCAATTGATCCGGGTCGAAGGGCCGTTGGTGCGGTTGCGAGAATTAAAATTCGATCCGACTCAAAATTTGACCCTATCGACCCTGGGGGAGTTTTGGACCGAATGGTTGCTCCCCCATACGGAAAAATGGCATTCTGCCTTCGCCGGTCTCTGCGATCGCCTCATCCAGGGGCAAATTCAGAGCGCCGATTTACTCATAGAGCAGCTAGAAAGCTTACTGGCTCAGGTCAAAACCGCATACCAAGTCCAAATCGGATTGGCAACCCGAACAGATGCCGGTCCGGCTCGCGAACACAATGAGGATGCCTGTTATCCGCCGACCGGTACTGTAGTCCAAAATGCCGACCAGGGTTTGGCCATCGTCTGCGATGGCGTTGGCGGCCATGCCGGGGGAGAAGTGGCTTCGTCGATTGCCATTGCAGCCTTGACTGAGCATCTGCAACCGCTTCCCCTAGGGCAATTAACCCCAAAGAACGTCATGGATGAATTGCACTTGTCTGTGGGGCTGGCTAATGATTTAATCACCCGCCAAAACGATCAAGAGAAACGTCAAGACCGCGATCGCATGGGGACAACGGTCGTGATGGCATTGGCCCACCATCACGATTTTTACATTACCAATCTAGGGGATAGTCGAGCCTACCTCATCACCGCCGAGGGATGTTACCAGGTCACCACCGACGACGACATTGCCACCCGCGAAGTGCGCTTAGGCTACTTGCCTTATCGGGAAGCCATTCGACAGCCCGGAGGCGGATCCCTGATTCAGGCATTGGGCATGGTTCCTTCCTCCATGCTGCGATCCGATGTGCAGCGGTTTATCATTGACTCGGACTGTCTTATCCTTCTCTGTTCCGATGGCCTGAGCGATTTTGAGCGTGTGGAAAGCTTGTGGCGCGATGAATTGTTGCCCTTACTGTCGGGTCAAATCGATCTTGCCGAAAGTACAAAACGCTTGGTTACGTTAGCCAATCGCTTAAATGGGCATGACAACGTCACGGTTAGCCTGATCCATTGTCGGGTCAAGACCGCTGATTTAGACCGTCAGGGTGGTTCCCCTATCAGGGATTTAGAACCCATTACACCCAGCCCATTGTCGAGCCATACCTCCCCTCAGGGCCATCGTTCCATCCGCGAACCCCGGCGATGGCCTCAGTTTCTGGGGTTGGCCCTCCTGGCTTTGTTGGGCGGCGGCGCAGCGATTGGACTTTGGCAGTGGCAAAACCAATCATCGGTCCCACCGCCCGAAGTTGCATCCCCACCGCCCGTATCGCCAACCATCGTCCCTTCTTTAGAAGCCGGAACCTATTGGAAAGTCGCCGTTGCCGAACCTTCATTTCCTGCGTCAGGTGCCTCTCCACCGACCATTGATCTGAGTCTCAGAAGCATTACGGCGACGACGGCTCAACCCTTGGGACCCTTGCTGGAGGGCACGGTCTTTAAGGTCATCGACAAATTTCAAAAAAAAGACGATCAGAGCTATTGGCTCAAAGTTCAGGTCTGCGGGTTCTTGTCTCCTACGCATAACTCCCCACTCAAGCCGGGAATTATAGGGTATATCCAAACCACTTCTGTGCTGCTGGCATCGGTTGAATCGGCAAAACGCGAGGCGGACACGTTGACGCCCAATCGCTGTGTTGTTGCCGAAGCCCCCGCCAGCCCTTAGCTTGACTGAATAACCCCCTTTAGGGAGAGGACATGAGCTACCTCGACAATATCTGCGAACAACCTCAGGGGTTGCGATCTGTGACCCAACGCTACAAAGAAGCCCCAGAATGGGAACAACTGTATCAAGGTTGGTCAGCGCGATCCTCTCATCGCTTGGTTTTAACGGGTCTGGGCGCGTCCTTTAATGCCCTGTATCCCGCACGCTATTATTTGCATCGCCAGGGTTTGGCTGCCCTGCATGTGGATACAGGCGAATTGATTCACTATTTGCCGGAGTGGCTGGACCAACCCCTCGTGTTAGTGGTCGTGTCTCAGTCGGGCGAAAGCGTCGAAGTGCGCAAATTACTAGAACGAATGCGGGCATCGACGCAACGCCCATCCTCCGTCTGGTTGGTCAGTGTCACCAATCAACCTGGAAACACCTTGGCTCAGCAGAGCAATTTGGCGTTCTACACCCATTCGGGCGCTGAAGTGGGGGTTGCGACCAAAACCTACACCAGTACCCTCGCGCTGTTGCATTGGTTGGCTCGTGCGCTGGTCGGGACACTGCGCCCCCAAGATTATTTGGATGTGGTTCAAGCGGCTCAAGTCTGCGAGTCTTTACTGGCCCATTGGCAAACCTGGTTGGACCCTGCCGTTGTAGCGGTGCAACCCGCCGCCAATTTTGCCCTCGTGGCGCGCGGTCCGTCCATTGCCTCAGCTTGTAACGGAGCCTTAATTTTGCAAGAAGCAGCGCGCCGTATGGCTGCTGGTTTTGTCGGTAGCCAGTTTCGTCACGGTCCGATGGAACTGATTTCCCCGCAGTTGGCTACGGTGTTATTTACTTTGCCGGGACGCACCTTAGACCTCAGTCAACGGATGGCCCAGGATATCTGCGATCGCAGTGGGTGTCTGGTTACCATAGGGGAGCGATTACCGGGTCTCAGGGGGGTCCATTTGTCGCTGCCCACGTTGAACGAATGGATCAGTCCAATGGTGGATATATTACCCATCCAATTGCTGGCTGCCCAACTCGCCGCCGCAGATGGCATTGTACCCGGTCAATTCCGTTGGAGCGGGAAAGTGATTCAGGAAGAATAAGGAAGCCATGACGACCCAATTCATGAAAGATATGTGGGACAAGCGTGCCCAAAAAGATGCTTTTTTTTACGTCGAATCTGCCTTTTGGGATGGCGATCTTGACAAGTTCTTTGCCTTGGGAGAAGAACGGATGCACTTGTTACTTGATCCCATCTTGCAAGAACGAGGGATCAATCCTCAAAAGAGTCATGCGCTGGAAATTGGCTGTGGGGTGGGCCGTTTTAGTCGAGCCCTTGCACAGCGCTTTCAACAGGTCACGGCGGTGGATGTTTCGGACGAAATGATTCGTCAAGCCAGAGACTTGCATCCAGCCAGCGAATATCCAAACCTAACGTTTCAGTCAACGGATGGCATGTCCCTGAGTGGCATTGCTTCCAGGAGCATCGATGTTGTGTTCTCCTATGAAGTCTTTCAACACATGCCGTCTTCTGACATCATTTTTCAGAACTTAGTGGAGGTTTGTCGCGTGTTGCAACCCCATGGGATTGCCTATATTCATCTCATGACGGATCAGGGGCAGTTCCAAAAAAATATTAAAAAACGCTTGAAGCAAATGATTCCACAGCCCGTGTGGCAAGCGTTGGGATTTGCCCCCATGACCTTTGATACAACGTGGACTGGCACGTCATTGAGTTCCCAACAAATTCAAGCCTTCTGTCAAGCGGCCAATCTAACCTTGATCAGCTTGATGGAGGATCCGACTCACGGCGTAGGCGAACGCATCTTTCTGTTAACCACGCCCATGGAGTGAGGCAACTTGACATTGAAAGGGTTGGTACTGAACACCCATTGAATTCTGGGCCGATGCAGCAGGTTGGCAAGTGGCCATGTCCGATGGAGGTCTTCCTAGCCTGCTACGCAAGGTCATGGCTGTTGCCTTCGATGGAGGCTGATGCAGAGCACCGATGGACCAGAGCCGAAAGGAGGACGGGAGAGGATGAGTTAACACCATCACGGTTTCTGCAGCGGGTGGGGTTTTCGATGCCATAAATCCCCACTGAATCGCCTCCGGTGCTTGGGGGACTTGAAACCGATACTGCTCGACTGCAAACCCTTCGCTTAATCCCAAGGCGATATCTTGTCCCGTTTGATACGCTTTCAGGAGCACTAGCTGGGGGCTTGTTGGGCGGAGCAGTTGTTCTGCAATGGGTTTGGGCTGAAAGGGTTTCTGAAACGCCAAGTCTGTCACAACACATCCCGTACTCACCAGCCCGATCGCAATGACAACCCAAGGTAACCAACGGGATCTGGAGCGGGAAGGTAAACCCTTATCGCCCAGACTGAAACTAGCGGCCAACACGGCACACAAGGCCGGATAAAACACGAAATTATAGCGAAACGCCAAAGTTAAATCTTTGTGCAGACCATAGACTAACCCCAAATATTCGGCCCACAGGACCAGCAAAAATCCGCCTAAAAGACGCAGAGCAGGCATTTGCCAGAGGAGCGGGAAGCGTTGCCAAAGGAATCGGGCTATCAATGCGGCGATCGCCAGCATGACCACGCCACTCGCCACAACCCAACCCAAAGGCTGTGCTTCAACCGGCAGCATCACTACGCTCACAATTGCCCCGGCCAATAACCGTGCGATTGGACCCAGCCAGTCCAAAAGTCCTCCCCCGCCAAACTGGAGCCAGTCGGTTTCAGATCGTTGGGTATGCTGCCAGACATAGGGCAACCAGGGCACAAGACTCAATCCAAACAGCAGCGACCCGGCCAAGATCCAACCCCAACGCCATCCCTCGCGGTTGCGGATGCCTTGGGCAAGCAGCACAATAGCTTGGCCGATAAAGGCCAGCAGGCAAAAGTAATGGATATAAAACCCCAGGCTGTTGAGGGCGACCCAGGCCAACCCCAACCCGAACACACGCCGAGAGGGTCGTTGGGCCAGACCGATCTGTACAAATGGGATGAGCGAGAGGGTAATGGTCAACAGGGGTAAGGTATAGTGGCGTGCCTCTTGAGATAAGTACACGGCAAAGGGCGACACGGCCATCAGTCCAGCGGCCATCAGTCCAGCTCGGTGAGAAAAGGCGACCCGATTGAGCCAATACATAGCGGCGATCGCCCCTACCCCAAACAGCGCAGAAAGCGATCGCAGTTGCCACCGCAGGGAATGGGCGGAGTGCTGCCAATGGCCTAACCATTGGTGCAGCAAGCAAAAGAACAAGGGCGGATGGGTGGATTGTTCATTCACGGCTTGGGCGATCGCGGCACAACTTTGAGGTTGCCAGGTGATCTGACCCAGCAAGTCTGTCAACGGCATCAGGATTTCGGTCGGGATGTCGTTGTAACGATGTCCGGTGGCAAAAATGAGGGTAATGGTTTCATCCAGCCAGAGCGGTTTGAGGTCCAAGTTCCAGAATCTTAATATCAGACCCAGGGCGATCGCCGCGACTAATCCCCCATAGGACTTGAACCTCTTCCCCTCCATCCCCACACGCCTCGCACTCAATCTGAAGTCAACGAGGATACCTGAGCAGGTTCAACGGAAAGTTGAAGACCCAGTGCAGACAGTAGCTCTTGAACCGTGGAAAATGGAGGATTTCCAGATTCAGAAAGTGTTTGGTAGAGACTGTCTCTACCAAAGGCGGCATTGGCAGAAATGCGATCCATGCCGCGAGCCGTCTGCATCACATTACGGAGCGCGAGCAGAAACCCTTCCATACCATTATCTTGAAGTGCTGCCTTTAAGTAGAGCGCTGCAAATTCAGGGTCTTCCAATTCGGCTTCAAAAGTCTCGTTGAAATCTTTTAGGATCATTTTTATAGAGTCTCCACAGGGAAATCGCTAATTGGATGTCTTTGTCCTGAGACCTTTTATCACCGCCGCCTAAGAGAACAATGATAGAGGATCCAGCTTGAGCAAAATAGATCCGATAGCCCGCTCCAAAATGAAGTCTGAGTTCAAAAATACCCTCGGAGATGGGCTTGGCATCGCCAAAATTACCAAGGTATAGCCGATCAATACGGGCACGGATTCTAGCGCGAGTTACTTTGTCTCGAATGGCCAGATACCACTGCTCAAAGGGACAATCCTCAGAAACCGTCGCGAGAATCTTAACCTGATAATCCATTGACTATAGGTATCGCCTGGGATACATCCTGATTGTAGCTCCCCCTGCGATCGCGATAAGGTAGTAACGGTTCTGTCCCGATGGGTTAACAATCGACGATATCTATCTATGGAGTCTTCCGAAACTACCCCCCCAGCCTCTGACGCCCCATCGGATGACTTGGTGCGATCGCCTCAAGCGGTTGATGTAGCCCAGTCGTTGGAAGAGGCTGAAGCCTTTTTGAAAGCGCTGCGAGAGCGTTACGATCAAGTCCAGCAGGCCAAAACGCAACAACCGGACCTTGAAGCTCGCCTCGCAGAATTGCAAGCCGAAGTGGAAGCCGTTAAAACCCAATTGGCCAAAACATGGGAAGACATGGAAAGTCAACTGGTCACCTGGCGGGATAAAGAAGAACTGTTCTGGCAGTTTCTGCGGTTTGCCGGAATTGGCTTTGCCTTAGCGATGCTGCTGAACTTAGTCCTGAAATGAGCCGTGTTACATAACAATCCGTAATATGAGTCATAAGGCAATACGTACCCATTCGCTTCAATGCCTTTTGGAATACGGGTTTTGGCGAGTTTATTCCCATCTTCGCCATGGAATGTGTTGAGTCTTCACTCAGAAATACACCAAAAGCCTTTACAAAACTCAATGGACTGTGCAATAGTTGACTAAAGGCAAACGTCCGTTGGACTCAGCCTTCATCATACCTAATCATTTACCTAGCACTCATACAACCATGACAACCGTATTGCAAAGACGCGAAAGCGCCAGTGCATGGGAGAAGTTCTGTAGTTGGATTACCAGCACCGACAACCGGATTTATATCGGTTGGTTTGGCGTCTTGATGATTCCTACCCTACTCACCGCAACTGTTTGCTACATTATTGCCTTCATCGCCGCACCCCCTGTTGACATTGACGGTATCCGTGAGCCTGTGGCCGGATCCTTGCTTTATGGCAACAACATGATCTCCGGTGCTGTGATCCCCTCTTCCAATGCAATTGGTCTGCACTTCTACCCAATTTGGGGTGCTGCCTCTTTGGATGAGTGGCTCTACAACGGTGGTCCTTACCAGTTGGTGGTTTTCCACTTCTTCATCGGTATTTGCTGCTACATGGGTCGTCAGTGGGAACTGAGCTACCGTCTAGGGATGCGTCCTTGGATTTGCGTGGCTTACTCTGCGCCTTTGTCTGCTGCAACCGCTGTGTTTTTGATCTACCCTATCGGTCAAGGTAGCTTCTCTGATGGGATGCCTTTGGGTATCTCTGGAACCTTCAACTTCATGTTGGTGTTCCAAGCGGAGCACAACATCTTGATGCACCCCTTCCACATGTTGGGTGTGGCGGGTGTCTTCGGCGGTAGC
>JBAVRC010000460.1:0-5186 GCA_049694615.1 Thermosynechococcaceae cyanobacterium
ATCCTCTACAACGGATAGCGCGTCCTGCTCGACCAACTGAGTTGTTAATTCCTCTAATTCTTCTGGCGAAATCAAATCGCTTTCTAATGCCAGTCGCTCGAGGGCCAGTAACCACCTTTGATAGTAGCTCCAGCTCGGATCGTCTAAAGCATGGTCTGCTTCCCATTCCGCAATCGACGTAATGAGCTGCTGCCGAAAGGATTCCCATTCGTAATGCCCCTTTTTGGACAGGGCGATCGCCATGCCAAAGGCTCGACTTTCCCAGGAATCGTCAAAGAATAGTTCGCCGTTAGCGCGCGGCGGGGCATCTTTACAGCCCAGCATGGTAGATGCGGCATAGTGTTCAAAGCGGGTTTGCATCGTTTTTGCCTCAAGATTTTAAGCAGCTTTCGCTTTAACCGTTGCAACCCCCATCATGGCTTCAGGGGTGAGTAAAGAGGCCAGGGCCGTCTCACTCATGCCTTCCGTGCCAGCAGGGCGTTCCGGGAGGACAAACCAGCGAATTTGAGCACTACTATCCCAGACTTTAATCTCTACGCTGGGGTCGAGCGTTACGCCAAATTCCTTCAAAACAGCACGGGGTTCGCGGACAACCCTGGAACGGAAGGTCGGGTCTTTAAACCAGTAGGGCGGTAATCCTAGAGTGGTCCAGGGGTAACAGGAACACAGCGTACAGACAATGACGTTATGCACCTTGGGGGTATTTTCCGCAACCTTCATATGTTCGCCCTCGGCTCCCGACATCCCTGGCGGAAACTTCATCTCGGCGATCGCCGCATTGGCATCCGCCAGTAAGCGCGTTTTGAATCCAGGATCGACCCAAGCGCGGGCCACAACTTTAGCGCCATTAAAGGGCCCCATCTCAGTTTTGAAGTAGTTCAAGACTTTATCGACGGTCGTCCCAGTAATCACGCCCTTTTTAATTAATAATGCTTCTAGGGCACGCACCTTGGCGGCACTATACACTTCGCGGTCTGTGTCGTACTTAAAGTGGTCGTAGCTACTGGCCATAGAACATTCTCCTCACGCTGCTTCTAAATAAACTTCGAACAAATCGTCGTAGTAGGTGGAATTCGGTTCAGCTTTGTCTACGCCCCATATATCTTGGGGCTTAAATGAAACGAGATAAACGGGCATGGGCTTGCCGATTCCATCTGGGCCTGTCGAAAAAAAGTAGCCGTAAGCATCGGGATAAACCAAGTCAATCACACCCACTTTGGCGCGCAAATGTCCGGGTAAACGCGTATGGTCGACGGGCGGAACATTGGTTACTCTGACCTTCATGCCGACCTTGAATTTCGGCGGAGTCGCGCTCGTTCCTTTCGGCGAGTCGCCCTCTCGCAGATAGCGGATCACCTGATCGTCAATGGCCGTATTGCCGCCCTTCGGTAAGGGTTCATTAGCCGCCTGAGCATTCGAGAGATACTTTGCGGTTTGGGCATCAAGTTCTTGCGCCGTAATATAGCCCTTGCTGACGAAAAAGCCGGAAATTCCACCAAGCCACTTCTCGTAGTAGCGTAATCTAAAGTAGTCGAAGGGGTTCATGCCTTCGGCACCCATCCGCAGGTGGCCCCAAGTCCAAAAATCTTTGAAGGCGGTTGGAACTTGCTTGATAGGGTATTTGGGTATTGCCTTATCTAAGTGATTGCTCAGCCCCATCATGGCGACATGAATTCCAAAAATCCGTTCTTCCCAGGGCTTAACAAATACTTTTTTCTCGAATTCGACGGGTCCTAATCCTTCCAATCCGCCTAAGTGATGCTGTAGTTTCACAAACGTCTCCTCATCCAATTCTCAATGTTAATGGGTGGTTAAAACATTAGGCGAGACAGGCTAGAAAGCCTTCTTTTAAGGTCATTTCATTGAGTTCTCGACCAATAAATATCAATTCGTTTTGTCGGGGTTCGTGAGGCTGCCAGGGCTTTCCAGGATGTCCATCTAGCGTCATGTGCACACCCTGAAATACAAAGCGCCGATCTTCATCGTCCATATCCACAATGCCTTTCATCCTAAATAAGTTAGCGCCTTGGGCTTGCACCAATTGATACATCCAACGGTTAAATTTTTCGCCGCTCACGCTGCCCGTTTCTTTGATCGCCACGGAAAAAATCGACTCATCGTGTTCGTGAGCCGATTCATCCAGAAATTCCGGATCGATGCTCAATGCATGGTGAAGATCGAAGGCTTTGATACCCAGAATGGCATCTAAATCTGTACCGCAATTTTGGGTAAGATGAATTTTGGCGATCGCATTTATTGCCCGAATCCGTAGGCTGAGCTGCTGCTGCACCTCTGGGCTAACCAAGTCGATTTTATTAATGAGGATGACATCGGCAAAGGCAATTTGCTCCTGCACTTCGGAACAGTCCCAATGCTCCCAGACGTGTTTTGCATCCACCACGGTGACAATCGCATCAAGGATCGTCTGGGCCGCTAAAATCTCATCGACAAAGAAGGACTGAATGACCGGCGCGGGGTCGGCAAGCCCTGTGGTTTCAATCAGCAAGTAATCGAACTGGTCGCGTTTCTCCATTAACTTGCCGATCATCCGAATCAGATCGCCTCTAACGGTGCAGCAAATGCACCCGTTATTCATCTCTAAGATTTCCTCATCGACATCTAAAACCAGTTGGGCATCAATCCCAATTTCGCCAAACTCATTCACAATCACAGCAATCTTTTTGCCGTGTTGGGCGGTCAAAATGCGATTAAGCAGCGTTGTTTTTCCTGCCCCCAGATACCCCGTCAAGACGGTTACAGGCAATTTTGGCATCAACTTCATATCGATTCCCTTACGCTACAGCAGCACAAACTCGAAAACCAACGATGCGGTTAAGGCCATCGGCAGGGTAGCCCGATCGCTGAGCCGACCTTGACCGCGAGGGATAATCTGACCAACTGCCCCCACGCAGCGATCGCCAATCGGAGTTGCCATCCTGGAGCCAAGCTTTTCCATCGCTGGGCGCTCCAGCATAGGTTTCGTGCCAGCGATCGGCACACCACTCCCAGACGTTACCATGCATATCGGATAGGCCCAGCGCATTGGGGAAAAATTGGCCCACGGGCGTCGTTGCTTGGCGATAGTCGCCTACGGGTTCAGCCGCGTAGGCATATTCGCTGCCATAGTTTGCAACTTGACTGGTAAGGGTTTCCCCGTAGGCGAAGGGCGTGCTAGTCCCCGCTCGACAGGCGTACTCCCACTCTGCCTCGCTGGGCAGTCGATAGGAAACGCCTGTGAGATTAGAAAGGCGATCGCAAAATTCAACCGCATTGAGCCAAGACACAGACTCCACTGGGAGATGGTCGCCGCTGAAGTGGGATGGGTGAGCATCCAACTCTCGATTGACTTTAGGAAGGACTGCAACCGACCGCCATTGAGCCTGGGTGACGGGATATTTGCCCATGAAAAAAGGTTGGACATCAACGCGATGTTGCGGGAATTCTCGACCTGTGGCATATTTCTCGCCATTGGTTGCACCCATCAAAAAGCTCCCTGAGTTGACCGCAACCATCTCTAGTAGAGCCTGATTTCCGAGGTCAACCGTAAAGAATCGGGCTTGACGAGACTGACGATCGATTTCTTGCCCCTGTCGGTCAATCTGAACTGTATCAAAGTCGAAAGACTGCAGATTTTTAAATTCATCTTCCAACCCTTCGGCGCTTGTCGTTTGGCCTAGAGGACGTTTGATCGCAATCGCACGTTCAGTCAACCCTGCAAATAAGCCTATCCCTCCAAACCCAGCAAATTGAATTAACTGCCGCCTTTTCATGATGTTTTCTCTTAATCAATGGATTTGCTTGCGACCCTATCCCGAACGGCGAAAGTAGACCTCAATTAAACGAGTCAAAGACTTTTGCACTTTTACTACAGATCATCCGTCATGGGTAGCGCTCCAAAGACTGAATAGCCAAACAATTCGCCAATTTACGCTGAACTAAAAGAAGAGATTTCTATATCTTCTTTCAGGCATAGAAAGACCACAAGCGAATCATCGAAACTTCGCCAATAAAAATTTATAGATAATAGAAAACTCGAGCTTTCTAGCCTTAGCGAATATGCTAAGCAAGACATATGGATAGACTATCTTAATGCCAGCCAGCAAACTGTATTTTTAAGAACAATTTGCATAAGTTTCACAAACCCAAAGGTTCAGCTTCTTTGTTTAGCGATCCGCATCATTCATCCTAGTTTATCCCTAGGGTACCAACATCAATTCGGATAAGCTAAAAGGTTAACGGTAGAGACATAAAAAATGATCTGAAGTTGGCCTCTAAACTTAGCAATTCAAAGTAATATAACGATGATTAGATGAATGACAACTGAACTGACTCTTAAATCAAAAATTGAATCATAAAGATCCCATAGACTCTTACTTCAATCGATTAAGATAGAGGTCAATATCGAAAGCGGCATATTCTTAAAAACATGGTTGACTCAAATGCTAGCAACAGTCTGGGAGCAATTCAGACCCATGAGATCGATCAGCTTGATTTGCAAATTATGGCTTATTTGCAGGTTGATGGTCGGCTTCCCTACAGCTATATTGCCCGCGAGGTATCAGTGCCTGAAGCGACGATTCGTTATCGAGTCAAACGCCTGCTGGACGATCAGATTATCAAAATTGGCGCATTTATCAATGCTGGAAAACTAAAATATGAAAATGTGGCATATCTTGAACTCGATGTAGAGCCATCCTTTTTTAACTCCTCACTTCAAACGCTAGTTGACATGGAAAAGATTAGCTATATTGCTTCTGTGACTGGCGATTTTAACGTAATGATGGAGTACGTCTATCGAGACAATGAAGACTTACTGGAATTCATCAACTCAATCAAGGGCAAAAGCGAAGTGAATCGGCTCCGCACAAGAACGATTCTTAAAATTCATAAGGCGCAATATCCTATCCAAGTAAAATCGTGAGCTGGAGTCAGAAGTCGGGGGTTTAGTTTAATCTTGCATCTATATTTTTATAAAATTCTGCCCTCTAGAATCGATGTTTCCTGATGCTACTCAATTTCGTTTGGAGCAGAATGATATTCAAGCGTGGATTCTAGATGCCGCTGTAAATCTAGAAAGTTGCGATGGTATCGATCTTGAAACTCAGGCCCAGCAATCGAAACTTCTTCAAGAATTCGTCCTGGGCGATCGCCGATTACAATCAGCCTTTGTCCCAGCAAAATTGCTT
>JBAVRC010000461.1:0-1962 GCA_049694615.1 Thermosynechococcaceae cyanobacterium
GCAATATGTAGACTATGTGCGACACTTGCTACAACTCCGCTTACAAATCAAACCAAAAAATTTGTCTTTGCCCATTAGTCTTTTTGTTCGATTTTGCGCAGTTGGACTCAGTGGGGTCTTTGTGGATATGACGATGTTATATCTACTAAGCGACCCTAGTACCTTAGGATGGGGGCTAACTCGAAGCAAAGTTTTGGCAGCAGAGACCGCTATCGTGAATAACTTTTTATGGAATGATACTTGGACTTTTAGCACCCTAGCTACTCAACAAAATAGCAAGCGTCAACGCCTCAAACGCTTCTTAAAATTCAATCTAATTTGTCTAATAGGCTTATGTCTTAATGTCTTGATCCTAAATATTTTATTTAATGCTCTTCACCTCAATCGCTATGTTGCCAATTTAGTTGCTATTGGCATTGTAACCATCTGGAACTTTTTGATGAATTGGAAACTCAATTGGCGTGTGACAGATATTCAAAAAAATTAATAGCTTCATCTTTAAAGAGATTATACTCGTGACAGAAATTCAGAAAATAAATAAAATTATTCCCATCGATATCATTTTATTCATAGTCCTAACAACGCTAAGTATTGGCTTCACAAGTTGGTATATCTTTCAGGAAAAATATTATTATTTCTGGGACTATTCTCGTCATTATGAACAGTTAAATACACTTATCTCAACCAGCCAAAATTCACCGATAGAGGGTATATTTTCAATCTTAGTTTCGTTGTTTGACGATTATACGCAGTTACCGTTGTTGCTCATGCTCCCTACACGGTTGTTATTGGGTGATTCGCGGGTTAGTTTTATTATCAGTATTGTGATAGCGTATGGAATTCCCTTTAGCTTACTGATGGGAGTCATCGCCTCTAACCTAGTGAAGGTTAAGCAGCGACTGGTCTTTTGGATTGCGGCGACTTTAGCACTACTCATGCCTGCCGCATGGGTATCTATGTTGAGAGGTTTTCCAGATTTGGGAGGGACCACCCTGATCTGGCTAGCGCTTTTATTGTATTGGCAAGATGTGTCCTTGAAGCAGCGATCGCACCGTCGTCAAATCGCTATCGTACTAGCACTATCGGTTCTGTTTCGCAGACATTTTGTATACAGTGTTAGATCATTCTTAATAACTGTATTTATCTTCGGCTTTCTTTATATTATCTTGCAACAGCCATTGCAAAATTTTTGGAATGAAATCAAGATATCACTGACAAGATTAAGTCATATCGTCATAATATTTTCGATTTTCATATTCGTTATTTTTTTAAAGGCTATTCTAATTAATTATCGCACCCTTTATGCATCGTATGAAGTTTCAACCATTGAAAACGTTGATTATTATTTTAAATCGTTTGGGTATTTATTTTGGTTGTTTGCTACGCTAGGGTTTGTTTTTGGGAATAAAAGCCTCAGCTTAGATCGAACGCGGATTAACTTTATAGGTCTATGGGGGTGTTTGTCAATACTTCAGTGGGTATTTTTTGCTAAACAAATTAGCGTTCAATATGCAACCCATTTTGTCTCATTTATTGTCATCGGTCTTAGCTTATTTCTCTGGTGCATTATCACAACACTCCAACGACCTGCGATCTCTACCCTATTTACAGTAATATTTGCCTCTGCCATCTTAGGTAACATGGGGATTGCTTTATCACATCTGGGAAACATTGATCGTCATCTGGGAGTATTTTTTGCTCGGCGCGAACCTCCCTTACAGCGATCAGACTATTCTGCGATTGCCTCACTCGTTAATGTTTTGAGACAGTGGAGTCTGCCAAACCGTCAAATTTATGTTGCGGCGGCCTCTTATACACTCAATAACAGCGTATTGACCGTTGCAGAACAGCAACTGCTTGAGCAAAAAAAGTTACAAATTCTGAAACCTGCTAATATTGACTCTCGTGATTTCTACCCCTTGAATGGTTTACTAAAATCGCATTTTATAGTCGTTGCAACAC
>JBAVRC010000462.1:0-1574 GCA_049694615.1 Thermosynechococcaceae cyanobacterium
TCGATGGGATTGAATCCAGGGCACAATCAGGGGGCTACACCACTGAGCGACATAAATTCCCTTCTAAGGCAGCCACGTCTTAGCCAAGTTGTATACCTTCGTTTTTCTACCCAAGCCTACTTACATCTGCGGCGATCGCATTCCAGTTATTTTCGGAAACGATTGCCGGGATGGACATATAGCTTTCCAGTTGTTGGCTAATGTGGTTGCTAACTTCTGTTTGGAGTTTGCTGGCTAATTCATTAACGGCTTTTTGGCCATTTAGCCATGATAGATATCCAGTTAGCCCCACAGAAACCATGATTTGGACAATTAGTGGAATGACCAGCAGCAGACGCAGGGAAATGGAATGCATAGTCTGTGGAGTGAGATGGACAAAATTAACGCTTGATGAGGACGCTCCTGATTATACCCATCTAACCATTTATACCGATGGCTGGGGAGCCGATGAGCGATATCTCAAGATCTAGAACATAACTCTCATCGGTCAATTCTGACTTCATCGTTCATCAAAAACCATCACTTAAGTTTTCCCTCTTTTAGAATTATGCAGGGCTTGGGAAGCTAGTTCTCCTAATTTCGAATCTTGGGACTGCGATAGGTGAAAATCGAGAAAGCAGAAATCGCCTCGACTGCGTGAGGACGTTCTAAAATGGAGCCAGATTCAGTCCAAGGTCTCCATCACGCCGTCTCCTTTTCCTGGCATTGACCCCTACGTTGAAAATCCAGAATTCTGGAGTGAAGTGCATAATCGACTGATTGTGGCGATCGCCGATAGCCTCGCCCCCCAACTGCGTCCGAAATATCGAGTAGCTATTGAAAAGCGCACCTATTGGAATGACGATGCAGAGAGCTTACTCGTCGGAATTGCTGATGTTGCCGTTCTTTCCGGGTGATCGACTACGACAACCTCACCCCAAACAACTACCCTCCCCACGCAGTCTAAACTGCCCATCAACGTGACCGTACCTCTTCCCGAAGAAGTCCTAGAAAGCTACTTAGAAATTCGTGAAGTTGCTGGAGGACAGGTGATTACCGTGTTAGAAATCCTGTCTCCTAAAAATAAACGTCCTGGGACTGGGCGAAGTATCTATGAACGCAAACGTCAGCAAATTCTCGCCAGTAATACTCACTTTGTTGAGATTGATCTATTGCGGGGTGGAGCACCCATGCCCCTAATCGAAAAATATGTACCAACGCCTTACTACATAATGGTTTCTCGTTCCCACCAGCGTCCCTCAGCCGATTTATATCCCTTTACACTGCGGGATAAAATACCGTTTTTTTCAATTCCTCTCACACTCGAGGAATCTGAACCCGATGTTGACCTCCAAACCTTGTTCGATACAGTTTATGATCGCGCCGGATTGGATCTCGTCTTTGATGATGCTCAACCGCCAATTCTAGCCCTAGACAAAGATGATATTCAATGGGTAGACCGTTGGCTGAAAGAGCAGGGAATTCGTCCCTGAAAGATAATTGTGGTCCTGAAAAACCTAAAGAGTGATCGCTGCTTAAATGACACCCCTAAATCTTTATCCTCTATAGCACCTAAAATTGACTTTATCCCTTAC
>JBAVRC010000463.1:0-3783 GCA_049694615.1 Thermosynechococcaceae cyanobacterium
GCGCTTAGACGCGGAGATGGACTTTTTCGAGGTAAGCGAGCCGTCGTTTTAACGGTTTCTAAACAGCCTGCTGCCGACACGCCTACGGTGGTCAAAGCGGTTGACGCAGCAATGGCGGAAATTAAGCCCGGTCTACCGCAGGGCATGACGTTCGCCAAAACCTTCGATCAGAATTTGTTTATCGAAGCGTCGGTTAAAAATGTCGAGGAAGCACTGCGCGATGGCGTGATTATTGTCTCGGTCGTGCTCATCCTGTTTTTGATGAATTGGCGCACGGTCATTATTAGCCTGAGTGCTCTGCCGCTCTCTTTGCTGTTGGGCCTCATTATCCTCAACTGGAGCGGACAGGGCATTAACACCATGACCTTGGGCGGATTGGTGGTGGCGATTGGGTCGGTGGTAGACGATGCTATTGTGGATATGGAGAATGTCTACCGCCGTCTGCGGGAAAATCAAATCGCAGGCAACCCGAAACCTCAGCTTCAGGTGGTGTTCGATGGCTCTGTAGAAGTGCGCGTCAGCGTTTTATTTTCGACGATCATTATTGCCGTGGTGTTTGCCCCCATTTTTGTTTTATCGGGGGTGGAAGGGCGCATTTTTACGCCGATGGGCATGGCTTATCTGCTCTCTATTTTGGCCTCTACGCTCGTTGCGCTGACGCTAACGCCCGCTCTGTGCGCCCTCATGCTGACAAATCGCCGTCTGCCTACCACTGAAACTTGGCTAGAGCATAAAGTAAACCAGATCTATCGTCCCGCTTTGAGGTTTTCGATTCGCCGTCCCAAGGTGATTTTGGGGGTGGCGATCGCCAGCTTTATCGCATCCATGATTATTCTGCCTAGCTTAGGAAAGGTCTTCCTGCCAGAGTTCCAGGACAGATCCTTGGTAAATTCCGTAGTGCTCTTTCCGGGGGAATCGTTAGAGGCAACCAATCAAGCGGCGTTGACGACGATGGATGCCCTAAAAAATGACAAGCGGTTCGATGCCATTGTTTTCCGCTCTGGGTTTGCCCAAGGCGACCCAGAAGTAGCAGGGGTCAACTTTGGCGAAATGGATGTCCAGATTAGCGAAATCGGGGTAAAGGATCGCGAAAAAACCGTTGAAGCGCTGCGTCAAGAGTTTGCAAAGCTGCCTGGTGTCGCAACCAACATCGGCGGGTTTATCTCCCACCGGATTGACGATATTCTGTCGGGGGTGAGGAGCGCGATCGCTATCAAAATCTATGGCCCTGAACTCGAACAGCTTCGCACCATTGGTCAACAGGTGCAGTCTGCGGTGAACGGCATTCCCGGCATCGTAGATTTACAGCTCGAACCGCAAATTCCCGTCAAACAGCTTCAAATTCGATTCGATCGGGAGGCCGCTGCCCGGTACGGTTTGACCATAGGAGATTTGGCTGAAACCATCGAAACCGGACTGAATGGAAAAACGGTTTCTCAGATTCTCGAAAAACAGCAAACCTTTAATTTGGTTGTGTGGCTACAAGAACGCTACCGCAACAATTTGGACGTGATTAGCAATTTACTGGTCGATACGCCCAACGGCGCTAAAATTCCCCTTTCCCAAGTGGCTAAAGTCGAGCACGGGACTGGGCCGAGTACCATCAATCACGAAAATGTATCCCGACTCATTGTGGTTTCGGCCAACGTGACGGGACGCGATTTGGGTTCTGTGATTCAAGATGTGCGCGATCGCGTGGGCAAAATTGCGCTACCAGGCGGGTATTACATCCAGTTTGGCGGTCAGTTTCAGGCTCAAGAGCAGGCGACCCAAACGCTCCTGATTTCAGGGGGGGTGGCGCTGGCTGCGATCGCGGTCTTGATTTACTTTGCGGTCAAGTCTATTCCGGCCACTGTAATGATTATGATCAACCTGCCTTTAGCGCTAATCGGGGGTGTACTTTCCGTCGCCTTGGGGGGCGGCATCATTTCCGTCGCATCGATGGTGGGATTCATTACTCTATTTGGCGTTGCTACCCGGAATGGATTACTGCTAGTCGATAACTACAATAATCGCCTAGCAGAAGGACTTCCCATCAAAGAAGTGATTGTCGAGGGTTCAATGGAGCGTCTTGTTGCCATTCTTCTCACCGCCCTTTCCTCAGCACTGGGGATGGTTCCCTTAGTCATTGGCTCCGGTGCTGGTAAAGAAATCCTCCAACCCCTGGCCGTCGTCGTCTTAGGAGGATTGGTTACCTCGACGGCCCTAACCTTGCTCGTGATTCCAGCGTTGTACGCTCAGTTCGGAAGATTTCTGGTGTCTAAAACAGCAGACAGAATCAATTCTATTGAGGAAGTACACCCTGGCATAAAAACAAGCATCCATCCGTAAGTTCTTATCATTCTTTATCGTGAGGAATTAATCTATGAAAGTCTTAAAACTGTTCTTGATCGGTGTTAGTGGATTAGGACTCTTATTTTTAGGAGCCTGTAGTGGAAGTAATCAGACTGCTAGCAATCCGACCAGTTCCGGTCCGGCTGAAAAAACCACCTCCGAATCCCCTAAAATTGGTTCTGAAGCCTCTGAAGCCAATAAGGGCGGACAAGTCGTTGAGTCTGGGCCTTATCATCTAGAGTTTGTCCCTGAAAAAGAAGCAAGCGGAACTCACTTAGATTTCTATCTCCAAAAAGGAGATACCCACTCAGCCATCCCTGATGCAAAAGTAACGGCTCAAGTTCAACTGCCTGACGGAACCCAAAAGTCTCTCGATCTTAAATACGATCCTGATGGAAAGCACTACACCGTGATGTTTCCTGGTTCAACTCCCGGAGAATATAAGGTTGCGATCCTATCTGATGTCAATGGGGAAAAGGTCAACGGTCGTTTTAGTTTCAAGCAATAGCAGACTTGAGAAATTGCTAACCAAGCCATAGCAACCCACATTCCGCAGGTTGTAAGTGGCCAAAAATATTTTTGACGAAGCGTCAACGTTTCCAGCGATTCATTCAAATCTGATTCTCAACTATGCTCCTCTATTGAGAATAGCTGCAACTCCCAGACAAATTCTTCATTATTCTAAAAGTCCCTCCCAGTAAAGATTTCAGGTATAATCCCAAAATTGCTTCTGTAACTTGCGGAATGTGGGTTGCAAATCTTTAACAGAAAAGGGTTTCATGAGAATTGCTATATTCTTAATATATAAAACCCCTATGAATTAGATTACTTCACTTCGAGAGATGTTGTGCCCCCATTTTGCACTCAACGAATGGCGACAAATCCTGCCTGACTGATAATGCGTTGACCATCTGCAGAGAGTAAAAAATTAGAATAGGCAATACCCGCTTTTTCATCTAGTGTTCCGTCCCGACGAATGATGACAAACAGCCGTCTTGTAAACGGATAAGTACCATCTCGTAAGGCTTCGGCGTTGATTTGATTGTTCTTACTGACTGGCACATACTGATTAGAATTCGCTTTGGCTAAGTCAAGGAGATGGATGGTTTGTTGACCGATGACGGAAGGGGCTGAAGCGTAGGAAATTGCACCCGGTGTCTTCGATACCCGTCTAATTGCGGCTGTATAGTCTCGGACAATCACTGCTTTGGAACTAAGGTTGGCGTCTTCTAATCCTTCAAAGAGCATTTGAATTGTACTGGTGAGCTTAGGGTTTAGGCTCACGGGCGTAATGGGGATGTTGGGACCGCCCACCTCTTGCCAGTTGCTCACGCTGCCTCTGAAGATGTCCTGAATTTGATTCAGCGATAATCCGGTGACGTTGATGCTGGGATGGATAAAGAAGGCAACACCATCAAGGGCTACGGGGATTTGTTCGAGTTGGAAACC
>JBAVRC010000464.1:0-7169 GCA_049694615.1 Thermosynechococcaceae cyanobacterium
CGGCCTATGAGTATCGAGAGTTGGCGACGGTGGATTTGGCGGCTCAGGCGCAGCAGGGGGGGAAGAAGCTCACGAGTCAGGATAAGGATACGGCTCGATTCAATCTGATGATGGGTCGGGTGAATCTGCTGATGGCTGGGCTGGATGTGGGTCTGTCGGTCAAGGCAGTGACGGGATTATTAAAGACTCGCGGAGCTATCAAAGCACTATCTCGTGCTGAAGGAAGCATGAGTTCAAGTGCCTTTAAAGCAATGAAAGCCGTTCCAGAGAAAGATCTTCAGAAAGTTCTTAAGATCATGGAAACTTCACCTGAACAAGCTGGAGACATACTAGAAACTTATTATATTAAGTGTATTAAAAATCGCGAGAAATATTTGGCTAAATATGGTACCGAACCTCCCTCTATAGCTGATTTTCTCACAGAAAGCTTAAAAAATTTAGATACTGTTATGAGGCGTGGCTATCCTTTCGGTTTTAGTAATAAAGCCCAATTTGGTCAATTTAGTAATAAAGTCAAGACTTTTCTTCAAAAAAATGGTTATCCTGATAATGATCTACGTATACAAGGCAGTGCTGTCATTAAGCAAACACCTGGAGATATTGATATTGGCATTATGGTTTCACCAGAAAAGTTTGATGACATTGTTTCCAAGAGTTTTGGAAAGCCAACTTCAGGTTCTAGCAAGGAAAAAACAATGCTTCATGCTTCGGAGGTAGGTAAAGTTACTGCTGGTGATACTCGACCTAAATTAAGTAGCTTGCGTAAGCAGTTAGAAGAACTTATTGGAAAAGAAGTAGATATCTCTATAATTCGAGTGGGTGGAGAATTCGATGCTGGTGCAACTTTGAGGTTTTAGTCATGATTGAAAAAATAGCCACTGAAGACTTATTTTGCAAAATTTATGTGTCATCTGAATTAAATCGCTTTCAGCTTGCTGAATTTATAGGATTCCAACTTGACGGTATAACGAATGGAAAATTTGTTAGTACCCATACCCTTGAAATTGAATTCAGAGAGAATGAAGACTTTGATCCAGAAAAGTCTCGAAACCTAAATTTTTTGTTTTATCCAATCTACCTAGAAATTGAACCAAAGCAAGATGTTGAGTCACTAGACTATATAAATGAAGTAGGAAAACTTGTAAATATTTTACGAAATCATGAGTATCAAGCAATAGCTTCTTGTGATTTTGAAGATGAACTTCCTATCGAAGTAATTACAGCATAATTTCTCGTCATAAGAACACACTTATTTCTTGATAATTTATTGTGGAAGAAATTTACGTTAGCACTGATATCGAAACCGATGGCCCAATTCCAGGCCCAAATTCAATGCTGAGCTTCGCCTCCGCTGCGTTCCTTGCTGACAAAACATTAGTCAATACTTTCACAGTCAACTTAGAAACCTTGCCTGAAGCAAAGGGAGATCCCGACACTATGGAATGGTGGTCGAAGAACCCAGAAGCCTGGAATGCAGCTCGAATTGACACACAGGCACCTAAAGACGCAATGGGTCGATACCTGGATTGGATTAAAGCTCTTCCAGGCAAGCCCGTCTTTGTCGGTTACCCAGCAGGGTTTGACTTCTTGTTCGTGTATTGGTACCTCATTCGTTTTACAGGAGAAAGTCCCTTTTCATTCAGTGCTTTGGATATTAAAAGCTATGCTATGGCAGTTCTCAAAACAGAGTTTAAGAAAACAGTCAAAGGTAAAATGCCGAGGCATTGGTTTGAGAAATTACCTCATACTCATGTCGCTTTAGACGACGCCATTGAGCAGGGAGTGTTATTTTGCAATATATTGGCTGAAAATCTAAGCCGCTCATCTGATGGTTGAGTTTTGTCTCTCAAAAGGTTATACAGGCCGTTTATGTCCCTAGAAACCTAGCAGCATAAACCTTCCCAGAAATGGAAAATGAGAGTAATATCTAAGAATTAACTACCCCGCCGCAAGCGGACGGGGTATGCAATTTGAATCATGTTTTATCCTAATTTGCTTGCTAAAGCACTCAAGTCTCGGATAACTTCGCTGACAATAATCGGATCGATCTGATGAAGCATGATGCCCCAATCTTTTCGGCTATCTGGAAAAATTGTATAGCTGTGTAATCCTTCTACAAATCGACATTGCATAGGGGTATTGAAATCTCCGCCAACCACTGCCGTGATTTGTGCCTTCGGAAACTGTTTCCAGCACACCCAACTGGGGTCATCGTAGTTGTCGTAGAGGGAGTTGCGGTGCCAGCCCGGTCGTTGGGCCAGTGCCATGATGTTGACGGCCTTAAACCGCTGAATGGCTTTGCTGTTTTGCTCTGCTGGCTCTAAAGCAAAAATGTCTCGATTGATTTGGGCGAAGGGCGGCATGATTTCATACTCACTCAACAATTGCCCCCAAGCTGCTGTTAGATTTGCCTCCAAGCGGATTGGATGCACGATGCCAACCGTCGCAAATTGGGTTAAGGCGATCGCCTCATCTTTCTCATTCGTATAGGTTTGATCTTCAGCGACTCGGAAGGTCTCGATCAGGCGATCGCCCTCGTCATAGCCGCCCCACACCAAGCCCTGGGCCAGATGGGTCATTAAGGGATGTTGGACCAAGAGCCGCTCGAAGTCTGCACTGGCCCAACGTCGCTCCGTGGCCATGGCATTTTCAAGGCGGGTTTTCTGGATGCGCAAGACTTCGCTGATTTGTTTTTTCAGAAGCTTCCACGCAGTGATCGCCTGTTCTGCCATTTCCGCATTGTCTTTTACTCCTGCTTTCGGCAAGTCGGCTTTGAGTTTACCTGCGGCATCGCGGACTTTGGGTTTGAGGTCACTGCCGACCACGCTTTGAAACTGGCGATCACCAAAGTCAAAGATGGGCATGTTGGGTGGATCTAATCCCAGAGTGGGCACAATGCGATCTTCGAGTTCTTCTGGAGTGAGGTTGCGGCCATGGGCGATCGCCCCCATACATTCTTGGGCACGCACTTTTAAGGCTCTGAATTTGAGGGTTTGGGAGAGTCCATGAATCTGCATGATGGCCGTATCGGTGCCCATTGCCCGCAAACACTCCAAGCCCAATACGGCACGGGGATGTTGTTTTTCTCCGGGCCAGACGCGAATTAATGGTGTGAGCTTGAGGGCGATCGCATCGGAGCCTAAGTGCGCTAATGCGATCATGGCCCATTTATCTTTGGAGGGGGCACCTTCGTTGAGCCACAGTTCAAACAGCCGCCACACAAAGGCATCTAGGGGTTTCGGTTGCGCGTGCTGTTTGAGGGTTTTGGTTAGGGGATGGGGGCTATCTAGGGTGCTTTGTTTGAGGGCAAGCAATAGGGCGTTGGTTTGGTCGGCATTGAAGCCGTATTCGCCCACTTGCACGGAAGGTAAATCGGGGAGTGATACCCAACTGGGGAGGGTGGCCTTTTTCCGCTGAAGGGTCTTAATCTCGCGGCTTAGCCAATCGGGAGTTGTCTGTTCGGTGAACGATTGCTCTGCTGTTGCTTCATCGCTTAGAATATCGGCTTGAATTTTAGTGGCGATCGTTCCTGGCACTTGCACCAATGCTGCTTCAATTCGGGTTCCGTGTCCTTGCTGTTTGAGAGATTTTAGGAAGTTGATTGCAGCACTTGCAAGTTGATGAGTTCCGCCTGCGACGGGAAGCAGTCCGGCGATCGCATGATCGGGGTTTTCTTCTAACCATTGCCGCGCTAATTGCGGCACTTTAGAAGACAGCATGAGCTTCAACATGTATGGTGCTGTTTCTGGCGCTTTGACTAAGGCAAAAACCGCTATGAGTTGGGCAGCTTGTTCTTTTTTCTCGGCCTTCAAAAGGCTCTCGCATATCCAGTCCAATGCTCTATATTCCGTGTGTGCTAACCAAGCGCGAACATGATTCGGTGTGATGAGAAAAAGCTGGAGCCGACGAGCATAGGTTTCTACCAAATCAGCACTTCCCAATCCAAAAACAACTTCAAATCGATCTACGCCCCAACACCATCTGTGAGGCCAATCTTCGATATAACTTTTGATCCGATCGTGCATCCCTAAATAAATAGGAAATAACTTTAGCCATTGAACACGGTATACTGCTAGATCGTATGGCAGAGAGGGAATTACAGGTAGTGCTCGATTTATTATCGGCACTAAATTTTTTTGTAATGTTTCCACTGTCTCATTCGAGAGATATGACACAATATAGCGTTGAAGTCCTGGTGCTAAAATTGTGTTTAAAAGTGACAAAATCAAAGTTCTAATCTTTTTTGTTACCTCGTACAATTGATAATTCCTAGAGAGGGAAGCGTTGCAGTGATAACTTTTCAAAAACTTTGGGATGCTGTACTGTGACTCAGCATAGTTCATAAGATGTTCATCATCAAGCACTAGTAGATCTACCAGTGCGCTCAGAATCCGATCCAATGGGAAAAAATGAACTAATGGTAATATGAGTTCTGGTTTCTTCCAGGTACGCCCCCCTGACCAAATTATTGTAGCAATAGCCTTTTCTAAAGATAGCGAGTCTGTAAAATCAGTAGTTTCTAAGAAAGTCAATAGTTCTTGAATACCTGGATCTGTATTATCAAAGCTATAGTTAATGGCCATGAACCAAAAAAGAGCTTCTTCTGGCGATAGTGCAATACTGATATTCGCCCTCGACCATTCGACGTGGTAGCGCAGGTGAGGCTGACGCGGCCCATCTAAGGGGACAAAAACGTCTCTAACGCGCTCAATCGCCTTTCTACGATCAAAGGGCTGTGGTTCTGGACGGGGTAGCGGTGTGCGGGGTCGCCAAGTTGCCCAATGCCAGTCTTCGGGGTTGAGGTCGAGCGATCGCACGATATTGAGGCTTTCTGGAGCGGTTGGGGTTTGCATAAATTCTGTGAAGAAATAATGGAGAGTCCCTGATGATGGGACTGGAGTAACCGTGGCGATCGCCTTACTATTGCGCTAACCTGACTCAAAATATTAATTTTGACAACCTGCCTTAGGATTCCCCAGATTAGGGAATCCTGAATCAGTTAGGCTATTTTCCCAAACACCATGCATGCACGTTACTTTGAGCGCCAAGATCCCACAGCTTTACAGTTTTGGGCTATCATCCTTCAGGATCAAAGTTTTCAGATCCATCAAGGGAAAGTGGGAACCGCTGGTAAATCTCAACTCAAAGACTGTGGCGATCACTCAACCTGTGCTAGAAAAGCAGCGCAACAAATCCAAACCCAAGTTACAAAGGGATTCAGTGAATTAGATTTAGGCCATCCTGAAAATTTGGGTGAGTTATCGAGCCTGTCTTACCAAAGCATTCTTTCGCTCCCCACGTTGCCCCCAGCTTTTTTTGAATGGGCAACACAAACTTCTAGCCCTGAAGTACAAAAGGCGATCGCCAATCATCCCCAAGCAACGCGCCTTGCATTAGAAACCCTTGTGCAGAGTTCCTATGCCGATGTGATCGAATTAGCGCAACTCCATATCAATTTAGCGGGTGAGATAACCGAAGGTTGGCAGGAAGAAGCGATCGCTCGTCTTAAAGCATTAGACCTAAACCCGAAGCGCAAATCGGTTTTAGAATTAGCAGCCTTTGGCATTATTCCTGATTTTTTACTGGATTCTCTGGTGCTGGAATTACGGGTCGCGATCGCAAAACAACCCGAAACCGATCCGCAGATTTTGGCCCAACTGGCTAGGGATTTTCATGAGAACGTCAGGAAGGCGATCGCCACAAATCCCAATACACCGCCAGAAATCCTTGAACAACTGGTAGCAGATCGTGTTTTAGAGGTGCGTGTTGCGCTAGCCAAAAATGCCAGCACACCGCCCGCTGCATTGCTCAAACTTGCAGATGATGTGTACGAGAAAGTCAAAAAAATCGTCCTTAAACATCCAAACGTACCAGGTGATGCGGTGTTTAAGCTCCAGCACTTGATTGACTACGAGCAAGACTATGCGTTAGCAAAAATTGCTAGTCAACCCACCACCTCAATTTCGACCATTGAGCAATTAGCGCAACGGGAAGAATATCATATTCGTCGCGGCGTTGCAGAAAATCTAAATACGCCCGTCGAACTCTTAACCAGACTTGCCTTTGATTCCATTGCCTACGTGAGAAAAGGCGTTGCTGCTAACCCCAACACACCTGGAGACGTTTTGGTGGAAATGCTGGGCGACGTTCCCCCCATTCATCCCATTGTGGCAAGTTGGGCCGGAAAGCACCGCAGTGCAATTAACAATGCTGACCTAGTAATTGTTCCCATCATTGATGCTACGCCAGAAGACGTTTGGGCAATGGTGATGCAGAATCCATCACTGCCTTCTTTTAAGGTCGAGGAATTTGTCAGGCGTCAAGCGCAAAACTTAACCTCCAAAGACAATGACTTTCAGCTATTTATCGCCAGTGTTGCTCACCCCAATATCCCTGTCTCATTGTTGGAATGGCTTTTGGGAGACGAATTCCGTCAACTGTATTTGGATGCTTACTACGCTGATCGCCAAAAGCAAGGGTCACGTTCAATTACCCATCCTAACCATCCGATCAAAGTGATGACGGTGACCGACTTTGAATTTAACAAACTCACTTGGGAAACCGAGACCGAACTTCGAGCCCACTGCGATCGCTTTGCACTCAACCAACTCAATCACCTTTATGACGCGATCGCCCAACACCCCAAGATGCTGAAACAGTCTTCTTTTCAGCCCAGCGACTCGCCTATAGAAGAACCGATCCAGAACACGGTGGTGGCAAATCCCAAGCCCTCTAAATCCAACCTCCATGAAATCGCTTTGTCTGCCTTGGCTCAATCTAAATGCTCATGGAGCCGATTGGTCGCTTTAATGCATGTGCAGACGCCTTCCAGTATGTTGGCCACCGCCGTAGGGTCTGAATACTGGTGGGAACGGTATGCGATCGCTCAAAATCCCAACACCCCTGAGAAACTCATCAAACACCTTGCTGAAGACCATAATTGTTTGGTTCGAGCCGCAGCCAAGGCAAATCTTTCTGAAGGCTTAGGTATCGTGGATTAGACCTGTCCATAATATAATCAAAAGCTGAAAACCTTACCAGAAAGCCCATCCAAGAAAAAAATCTGTTTTTAGATATCACAATTTTTTTTCGCAAAATTGAATTGGGCACGAGGAATAAGGGTTTCAGCCGTTAGGTAGTTTCTAGGTAAATGGATGAAACCCTTGTCA
>JBAVRC010000465.1:0-3376 GCA_049694615.1 Thermosynechococcaceae cyanobacterium
CGAAGAACAAGACGGTCGCAAGATTGTCTTAAAGCCGAACGAAACATTGGCGGCCACCTTAATTGCCAAAGAAGCCGTTCGCTCCAACCTAGGAACCGTCTTAATTCCCAAAGGCAGCAAGGTTGAAGGGGAATTTCGCCCCGTGGATAATGGCACCCAATTTGTGGCCCAGCGCATTATCCTGCGCGACGGTACTGAGCGCAGCCTAGATGCGCGCACCAATGTTGTGACCCATCGCGAAACCATCAAAAAAGGGAAAAATACCGATGCCATTTGGCAAGGCGCACTGGTTGGCGGGGCTGCGGCTACCGTGATCTCGGCCCTAGTGACGGATGTTGGCATCTTCAAAACCCTTGCCGGGACAGGGGCTGGCGCGCTGGCCGGATGGTTGTTAGGCGGCAGTAAAACAGCCGAAGTCATCGTCATTCGTCCAGAAGACGATCCCTTAACCTTGACGCTGGATTCGGCCCTGAGCTTGAATTCTTAAGTTTCCCAAGGAATTCGATTGAAAATCCGAATCTGTAACCGATCAAAAACTGCATTACCATTGAGAGGCGAATGGAGGAACCCAATGGTTGCAGCGACGGTACAGACTCGGCGACTGACCACCCAGCGCCTAGAGATTGCGGATGAAACGACGGTGATTCGGTCTCTCGACTGGGATCGCGATCGCTTCGATATTGAGTTCGGTCTGCAAAATGGCACGACCTATAACTCTTACATCATTCGCGGCGAAAAAATTGCCCTCGTCGATACGTCCCATGAAAAGTTTCGGCAGCTTTACTTGGATGTGTTGGCGCAAACCATTGATCCGGCCACCATTGACTATTTAATTGTGAGTCACACGGAGCCAGATCACAGCGGGTTAGTCGCCGATATTTTGCAACTGGCCCCCCATGCAACGGTGGTGGGGGCTAAAATTGCGATTCAATTCCTAGAAGATTTGGTGCATCGCCCCTTTGAACGAATCGTGGTGAAACACGACGACACCTTAGACTTGGGCAACGGCCACCAGTTGGCGTTTTTAATGGCCCCCAACCTGCACTGGCCAGATACCATTTTTACCCATGATGCCAAGACCGGACTGCTGTTCACCTGCGATGCCTTTGGGGCGCACTATTGCACGGACGACGTCTTCGATACCAATGTGGACACGCTGATGCCGGATTTCCGGTTTTATTACGAATGTTTGATGGCCCCCAATGCGCGTTCAGTATTGGCGGCGATGAAGCGGATGGATGCTCTGGCGTCGCCCATTACAACCATTGCCACCGGACATGGACCACTACTGCGCTATCATGTGCCGGACCTAACCCAACACTATCGGGAGTGGAGCCAAGCTAAGGCCAAGGCCGAAACAATGGTGGCGGTGTTTTATGTGTCGGATTATGGCTACAGCGATCGCCTCTCTCAGGCGATCGCCCGTGGGATTACCAAAACCGAGGTGGCGGTCGAGATGATGGACCTTAAGTCTGCCGACCCGCAGGAGGTGGGTGAGTTGGTAGGACGCGCCCAAGGATTGGTGATTTGTACGCCACCCAGTTCTGGCACGGTGGCAACGATGGCGAAAGCGGCATTGGGGACGTTGCTGGCAGCGGTCAAAAATAAGCAAGTTGTGGGTTTGTTTGAAGCCTACGGTGGCGATGACGAACCCATCGATCCCTTACTGAGTCAGTTTCGAGACTTGGCGTTGACGATCGGGTTTGAGCCGATTCGCGTGAAGGAAACACCGACCGATGTAACCTACCAACTGTGTGAGGAAGCCGGAACCGACTTAGGACAGTTGCTGATTCGCGATCGCAAAATTAAGTCCCAGAAGGCGATCGATAATGACCTGGAAAAGGCCTTAGGGCGTATTTCGGGGGGACTGTATATCATCACAGCCCAAAAGGGCGAAGTGAAGGGGGCTATGTTAGCGTCCTGGGTGTCCCAGGCCAGCTTTGAACCTTTGGGCTTTACCGTTGCGGTTGCCAAAGATCGGGCGATCGAATCCCTCATGCAGGTGGGTGATCGCTTTGTCTTGAATATTTTGGAAGAAGGCAAGCATTTAGGATTGATGAAACACTTTCTAAAACGCTTTCCGCCCGGTGCGGATCGGTTTGCTGGGGTGAATACACAAACTGCATCGAATGGCAGTCCAATTTTGATCGACGCCTTAGCCTATACCGAATGCGAGGTTGTTCGGCGCATGGAGTGCAGCGATCATTGGTTGGTTTACAGCCAGGTGACAGCGGGTCGTGTTTCCAACCCAGAAGGGATGACAGCAGTCCATCATCGCAAGGTTGGGAATTACTATTGATCGCCATCCCCACTGAAATATTGTGACGCCGAAGGATCGTCCCTCAATGGACTGGGAACGCTTGTGGCTCTTATCGCTCGCTGTGCATCGAGCTTCAGAACGGAATCCAATCGAGGCGATCGCACGATTCTTCTGCTTCGGTGGCATCCCAAACTAACAGTAGATCGGGATGGCGATCGCAGGCTTTTGTGCAAGCGCCTGATGAGCAAAGGGGGCGGGGATTTAGGGGCGATCGCTGAGGGACACAACACCAGATGTGTCTTGGTTCTCCTTGAGTTGGGCAAATGGGGCGATCGCCATACACCGAGAGTCTGCCGATTTCACGATAGGATTTTGGACATGAAGCTAACGCAGATTAGCCCTTCGGATGCTCTGTCTCCTGGCTATGTCTGTGTGGTTGAATTTGGGACTCCATGCGCACGGATCGTTCAAAAATGAAGGATTTAGAAAGGCTTCACCGAGAGGCGATGGAACTGGTTGACCAAGTGGTTGTAGCTCGTCAGCGCGGGGATGTATCGGCAATTTTGGGGTTGGCTAGGGCGGCTTTTGAGAAGGAACGGGCGGCGGCTAACCTTGTGGCAATGCAGTTTGATTTGGAACCGACGCGCTCTATTTTGCATCGGAGTGCAGCTGTTTTAGCGCTGGAATGCTCTGAGCTAAGGGAGGCAGAGCGATTGATTGGGCGAGCGTTGGCGGGGAATCCTCCGGCGGATATTGCGAATGAGCTGCGTGATTTATTGCTGGAAGAGGTTTATTCTCAACGTCAGGTGATCGGGTTGTAGCTTTGGGGCTAAAGAACTCAGACCAGGATTCCAGCTTGGAAATGGAGCATTAACAAAGTTAAGATTGAGTGAAATATCGACAAAAATGGGCGAAATGGTGATCTCTGAGGGACACAATGCCCAATAGACCTGTCCATAATATAATCAAAAGCTGAAAACCTTACCAGGAAGCCCATCCAAGAAAAAAATCTGTTTTTAGATATCACAATTTTTTTTCGCAAAATTGAATTGGGCACGAGGAATAAGGGTTTCAGCCGTTAGGTAGTTTCTAGGTAAATGGATGAAACCCTTGTCA
>JBAVRC010000466.1:0-3826 GCA_049694615.1 Thermosynechococcaceae cyanobacterium
CTCCAGGATCACAATATTCTCGTGTAAGAAGCTTAGATTCTGGACTCCTAGATTCTTCTGGGCTTCCTGATCAATGGCAAGCAGCAGAAAGAACTATACAAAATTTAAATGATTTCCTTCGTATTAAAAGTGAAAATGAAAAATCGAAGATTTATGTCTATGATGCAATGCCAATACTTGCCTTGTTTTAAGTAGATAATCGCATTTATTATTCTCCTCTCTGTCAAGGTCAAGTTTGTAATGGTCAACCGTGGATAATGATTGAATTCGACCATCTGAATAAAAGCAAAATTGCTCTTACATTAACTCAACACATTGAAGAAATATCTAAAAATTCAGAGCGAGTTAATTCGAGTGTTGTTGAAAGGTTGCGGAGATCATTAGAAGATGGAAAACGTTTACATGTCGCTGTCTAACAACGCCCATGAACCCGACCGTTGAAGAATGATCGGTGATGCCAGAGAGAATATATGCGGCGGGTTATGGGCAACGTTGGGCGACTTTAGATATTGGTGAAAGCTGCATAGAAAACTGATAAGTTGCGATTAGTGTTAGTCTAAGAAATAAGAATGTTGCATTAAATAGTTCGCTATGTCGTCTACAGCGATTACCACCGTAGTAAAAATGATGGAGTCTCTGCAAGCCGATGTTCAAGATCGGGTTGTAGAGCATATTCGAGAATATGTCAGCGATTTGCAAGATGAAGCTCAATGGGAAGAATCATTTCATAGAACACAAGAAAACCTTGTTGCTGCTGCTCGTCGTGCCAAACAAGAAATTGCTGAAGGTCAGGCTAGTGCAATGGACTACGACCAACTATGAAGTCGGCAACGCTTCCATCATTTTGGTCTGAATATCGGTGATTAAGTGGTGAGGTCAGGCAAAGTGCCCGAAAAGCTGGTCAACTTTGGGCAGAGAATCCATTTCATTCGTCTTTACATTTGGTCAGGCATTTAGCATTCAAATTTTGGTTCTTATTACTCCCAGCCATTGCCAAGGTTGTGACGAGTCGTTACAATGTAGATACTCTGTATATACATTCCTCCAAGGAATTAGATTGCCGAGATCTAACTACGATAGAAATAAGGTTCAACCTATGGTTGCAACAGTTGCCAAGTGGGGGAATAGTTTAGCTGTTCGGATTCCCCAGCATGTAGTCAAAGAGATTCAGTTAACTGAAGGTACTGAAGTCGATCTCGCAGTGATCGACGGTAATCTAGTGATCAAACCTAGACCTCGTAAACGCTATTCCTTGGAAGAGTTAATTACCGCCATCACACCAGAGAATTTGCATTCAGAGGTTGAGACTGGAGGCGCTGTGGGGAATGAAGTTTGGTAGCTTCAACAGAGCACTATATTCCAGACCGAGGACACATCGTTTATCTAGACTTTGATCCAACTAAAGGTCATGAACAACGGGGGCACCGACCTGCCTTTGTGATTTCACCTCGTAGCTACAATGCAAAAAGCTCCTTGGCACTGTTTATGCCCATTACTAAACAGCAAAAGGGCTATCCTTTTGAGGTTCCCTTGCCACTTGAGCTACAGATTCAGGGGGTAATATTAGCTGATCAAATCAAGTGCCTAGACTGGAAAGTCCGTGACATTCAGTTTGTCGAAACTGTTTCAGAAAGTTTTATTGCAGAGGTACAGGCAAAAATTGAACCATTAATCTTGTAGAGATTATGTCCCGCTTAAACGTATACCCGATGCGATTTCAACCTGCTTTCGCTTTTTTCTTCTTCTCTAATTCTTTTTCCTTCTGCTTAGATCGTTTTGCAGCATCCTTCGCCGCCTTTTCCACAGCCAGCCGAGCCAGTTTTGCCTGCTCTGTCTCCTCTGTCATCTTATCCAAATAGTATTGATAATCGCCCCGATAGAGTCGTAACTCTCCATCCCGAATATCCACAATTTTGTTGGCCACCTGAGACAGGAAAAAGCGATCGTGGGAGACAATAATCGCGCTGCCTTCGTAATTTTGGAGCGCCTCTTCCAACATTTCCTTGGCTGGAATATCTAAGTGATTGGTCGGCTCATCCAGAATCAACAAATTCACCGGACGCAATAACATTTTAGCCAAGGCCAATCGTGCTTTTTCGCCGCCGCTGAGGGCTTCAACGGCTTTAAATACGGTATCACCGCTGAATAAAAAGCGTCCCAATAGGGTCCGCACCTCTTCGTTGGTCCAAGTTGGCACTTCGTCGTGAATGGTTTCGGCCACAGTTTTGCTTAAATCCAAAGCTTCCGCTTGATTTTGTTCAAAATAGCTCGGAATCACATTGTGATCCCCCATTTTGACCGCGCCCTCATCCGGTTGCTCCATGCCCGCAATCATGTGCAGTAAAGTCGATTTCCCCGCCCCATTGGGACCCAGAATGGCAATGCGATCGCCCCGTTCGATCAACAGATTGGCCTCCAGGAATAAAATGCGATCGCCGTAGGTTTTGACCAGATCCTCTACAATCACCACTTCCCGTCCGCTACGAGGGGCATCGGGAAAACGAAACCGGAGGGTTCGCATACTGCCCGTTGGCGCTTCAATGCGCTCGATTTTATCCAGTTGTTTTTCGCGACTTTTGGCTTGGGTACTGCGGGTGGCACTAGCCCGGAAGCGATCTACAAAGACTTGTTGCTTTTCCAGTTCCTTTTGTTGACGCTCGTAGGCACTCAGTTGAGCCATCTGCTGCTCGGCCTTTTGTTGTAAATAGGCCGAATAATTGCCCAGATAAGTAGTGGAAACTCCACGTTCGGTTTCTACAATTTGGGTACAGAGGCGATCTAAAAAAGCACGGTCATGGGAGACAATCACCATCGGCGTGTTGAGTCCTTTCAGATACCCTTCAAGCCACTCAATGGTTTCGAGATCCAAATGGTTGGTCGGTTCGTCCAATAACAATACATCGGGGGTTTGCAACAAAATCTTGCCCAAACTCATGCGCATTTGCCAGCCGCCACTGAAGGCACTGACCAGGCGATCGCCATCTTCGGCCACAAACCCCATCTCCGGCAAAATCTTCTCGATCTGCGCATCTAACCCATAGCCATCCAGCGCCTCAAACTTGCGCTGAAGCTTGTCCATTTTATGGATGAGCTTATCCAAAGTCTCCGGGTCGGCAGTTTCCATCTGACGATGCACTTCTGTCAGGGCATGGTGAATCCCATTGGCTTCATGGAACACTGTCCAAAACTCCTCGCGCACCGTGCGAGTGGGTTCCACTTCAAATTCCTGGGTTAGATAGGCGATTTTTAAGCTAGAAGGACGAATAATTTCACCCGCAGTCGGTTCAATTTCCCCCGCAATAATTTTAAGCTGCGTGGATTTGCCTGCCCCATTGACCCCCACTAACCCAACGCGATCGCCTGGTTTAACCTCCCAGTTAATATCCTTGAGCACTTCTCCTGTGGGATAGATTTTGCTGATATGTTCTAGACGCAGCATAACTGACTCCGATTAAAAATTAATGATAGAGGTTTAGGGGTGAAATAGCTGCGGCCCAACACTTGTTGCATCGCGAATGAACGTTTCTTTAGAAGACTAAATATGCCCCGACGCGCTTTTTGACTTATGGCCCGGTAATAACATCACCGAGATGCCCACCCAATCCACTTAAATGCTCACCGACTCCTTCTAAAACGCTTTGAATACCCTCTCCTACTGTGCTTATCGCTTCTGACGACTCAGCACAGATCGTTCCCACTTCAACTTCACAATTGATCAGGCTTTGGGAGTGGTTCCCCGGTAAACTGGGCCAATCGCCGATGGAGAAATCTGATACTGATAGTGAACAACCCGCTTCTTCATTTTTAGCAGTGTCCTGTTCAGAAC
>JBAVRC010000467.1:0-8267 GCA_049694615.1 Thermosynechococcaceae cyanobacterium
ATATCATCATGAACATGCTTCAAGGTGCACCCTGGCTGCTTGCACATAAATCAATGCTGGGGATCAATCAACCTAGAAAAATATCTCTCCTTGGCCAAGAATACGTTCTTTGGAAAGATCGCAATCATCAAGTCATGGCACTCCCGAATGCCTGCCCCCATATGGGCGCAATGCTATCTGAAGGGTGGTGCCGCGAAAAGAAAGATCGCAGTAGTGTCGTCGTTTGTCCATTCCATGCGTTGGAATTTGATGAAGAAGGATGCACAGTATTACCTGGATCTAATAAAAAAACACTGCCTCAAATGAAACCATTGGATCTCATTATTCATAATGATTTTATCTGGTCCTATGGAGATACTAAACCACAAATTCCAATTCCACCTGTGCTTAGTGAAATAGAAGCAAAATATAAACTGGTTGGATCCATCGCAGATGTTAGTGTAAAGACAAGTTTGCTTTCCATGCTACTGAATATGCATGACTACAACCACCAAAATGGTACTCATAGCCAATTATTTAGCATTAAGGAAGTGAAGTTTAAGAGTTTTGGAGATTATGGCCATCACTCCCATGCATTTTATGATTTGTTCAAGTCTCCTTATAGTCTGATAGAAAAACTTAAAAATCCTGGTTTATTTTTACTTCCTGGAGTGATTCCAGTTCATCTAGAAAATTGCTTTCCATCTTTTGTGATTTTTCACGGCGAAAATCCACTAGGAAAAATCGCTCAAATTAATTTCTTCATTCCTGAATCAGAAAATTATACTCGAACCTATGTGTTGCTATATGCCATCCCTAAAAGCCCTTTATTTAAGTTACTTGAAAAACAGTTTCTGAAATTCGCCAAAACAATTACTGAACAGGATGCAGATATCTTAAGCAAGCTATATCAAGATATGGAACAAAAAATTAAACTTAACAACGAAATCGGCATGGATTGGGTTAAGCGGAACTATGCAAACTGGCCTGAAGTGGGGCAACCATGCTTAACAAAGTAAATTAATCTGACACCACACTTATATACCCTGATATTCAAAGGTTTCAATGATGATTTTACAAGAAAAAACAAAATATCAATCTATTGTTAATATTGCGCGACAACAATCTTTAACAAATCCTGATAGGATTGCTTTTACTTTTCTAGAAAAAGATGCCCAAGTTAATAACCGATGGACTTATCAAGTTTTAGACGAGAACGCTAGAAGTATTGCAGCCCAACTTCAAGCTCAAAATATGCAAGGAGAAAGAGCCTTACTGCTTTACCCACAAGGATTAGAATTTATCGCCGCATTCCTAGGGTGTTTATATGCAGGGGTGGTAGCTGTGCCAGCCTATCCGCCGCGTGCCAATCATTCCATGCATCGATTAAGTGCGATCGCCGTTGATGCAGAGGCGGCGATCGCACTCACAACCCAAGCTGTGTTATCCACTATTCAACCGCAACTTGATAAGTCGCCGATTTTAAACCGCCTACCTTGGTTAGCAACCGATACCGTTTCTGCAACTCTTGCTTCAGATTGGCAAGAAATAAATGTTGAGTCTAATACATTAGCCTTTTTGCAATATACCTCTGGTTCAACCGGCACGCCCAAAGGGGTTATGGTCAGCCACGGTAATATTATCCACAACGAGCGGATGATTCAGCTCGCGATGCAACATACAGAAAAAAGCATCATTGTGGGCTGGCTACCGCTGTTCCATGATATGGGCTTGATTGGGAATACGCTTCAGCCCCTCTATTGCGGTGCCCACTGTATTTTTATGTCTCCCGTGACATTTCTACAACACCCGATTGATTGGCTAACAGCCATTTCACAATTTAAGGCAACAACCAGTGGCGGTCCAAATTTTGCCTATGATCTTTGTGTCCGCAAGATCAAAGCAGAACAGCGTGCCGAGCTTGATTTAAGCCATTGGGATGTTGCATTTAATGGAGCCGAACCCATCCGAGCAGAAACGCTAAAACGCTTTGCAGAGACCTTTGCACCTTACGGATTCCGAGAACAGGCTTTTTACCCCTGCTTCGGGATGGCCGAGACGACGCTCATCGTGTCGGGTGCGCCAAAAGCGTCTCTACCAATCTACAAACCCGTGCAAGTCAATGCATTGGCCCAAAACCGGGTGGTAGAAGATCTCGCACAACCTGATGAAACCCAATGGTTAGTGAGCAGCGGTCGGGCCGTTGCTGATCAACAAATTGTTATTGCTAATCCCGAAACACATCAACCCTGTCAACCCAATGAAATTGGCGAGATTTGGGTTTCAGGCCCCAACATTGCCCTAGGGTATTGGAATCAGACGGTTGAAACACAGGATAGTTTTCAGGCTTATTTAGCAACCACCGGAGAAGGACCCTTTTTCCGAACCGGAGACATGGGATTTTTGCAAGCAGGTGAATTGTTTGTAACAGGCCGTCTCAAAGATTTAATTATTATCGGGGGTCGAAATCACTACCCTCAAGATATTGAGTTAACGATGGAACAAAGTCACTCTGCCTTCCGGGCTGGTTGTGGGGCTGCTTTTTCAATCGAGTCTGAGTCTAATGAGCACCTAGTGGTGATTCAAGAAATTGAGCGGGAATATCTGCGCAAGATACAGTCGGAGGAGCTCATTACTGCCATTCGTAAAGCGATCTCACAGCAACATGAACTCCAAGTCTCATCGATTGTCTTACTGAAGACGGGTAGTATTCCCAAAACATCCAGTGGAAAAATACAACGACATGCTTGCCGAGCTGGGTTTCTCACTGGCAGTTTGAATGCGATCGCTCAATGGCCCAAGATAACCCCTCAAGATGCTAAATCAGATGCTGACGTGAAAACCGTTCCGGCCCTTGTATAAACCTGAACTCTGGTGATGAAATGCAAACTCAATACAAACCACCGATTAATTTGCTGTCTCAACTGAAGCAATATCGATCTTCAACAGCACTAGAAGATTATTTAGGAAATCCGACCAATCCAGATCATATTTTCTCTTTCAAGAATTCAGTTCAGCTAGATGAACAAGAAGTCTATCCAGAGGATATCACAAATCTTCTAGAAAAATGGGGATTTTATTATTACTATATCCCTAGTGCCTATGGCGGCAAGCTAGAGTCATACGAAGAAATTCTCTCTTTAATGCGAGTTATTTCAAGACGGGACTTAACCGTTGCAATTGGCCACGGCAAAACCTATCTGGGATCTGTGGGAGTTTGGGTAGGCGACGACGAAATTAAAAAGTATAAACTCGCGAGAATCATTAAGGAAGGAAAACAAGTCGCTTTGGGATTGACCGAGAAAGATCATGGCAGTGATATTAATGCCAATGAAGTGCTTGCAGAAGAAGTTGAAGATGGATATCTCTTGACAGGAGAAAAGTGGCTCATTAACAATGCGACACGCAGTAAAGCTATGACGATTTTCGCAAAAACGGATCAGCAAGCAGGTCCACGAAATTTTTCAGTCTTTTTGATTGAAAAAGAAGGATTAGACCCCACATCCTACCAACACCTCAAAAAAATAAAAACTCACGGAATTCGAGGCGCAGATATCAGTGGAATTCGATTTAATCAATGCTTGATTCCTAAAGCATCAATGGTTGGCAAACCAGGCATGGGCTTAGAGTCAACGCTAAAAGGGTTTCAAATTACCCGGACCCTGTGTGCCAGTCTATCCTTAGGTGCTGCGGACACCGCGCTGCGATCCACACTAGCGTTTGCTGACTCACGTCAACTGTATGGCGATCGCATTTTTTCAATCCCAGTGGTTCAACAGCAATTAGTGGATGCATTCGTAGACATCATGATCTGTGAGTGTGTTGCTATTTCTGCTGCCCGTGCTATCCATGTTGTGCCAGAACAAATGAGTGTTTGGTCAGCCGTTGTCAAGTATTTTGTGCCCACAATGGCTGAAAATTTAATTCAAGATCTTTCTAGAATCCTCGGCGCACGGTATTACTTACGAGAGTCCCACTGGGACGGTATCTTTCAAAAAATGGTTCGGGATAATGCAATTGTGAGTTTATTCGATGGCAGCACATCTGTAAACTTATATGCGATCGCCTTATCTCAAAAACACTTTGGGAAATATAGAAAAAGAATAGAAGCCAATCAATCCAACAAATTAAATGATATCTTGGAAGATATTTTTTCATTGACTCAAGATCTGCCCGATGCCAGTTTGGAAAAACTATCGCTGTTTAATCAGGGTTACAACAGTACTATACAGAGTCTTGAAATATCATTAATAAAACTCGAAAAAATATATCATTCTCAGGAGGCTAACTCTGAGGTTATTGAGATTATCATTTACTATGCAAGCAAGATACGAGATTTAATTGAAAAACTTTACGAAAGATTCAATTCCGTCACCCAACTCAAACCTTACAAAGAGTCTCCTGATATCTTTACCTATGCAAAACACTATTGCATGCTTCATGCAGCAACGACATGTTTAAATATGTGGTTGTATAACCGAAACGACATCAGTATTTTTTTTGAAAAAGGCGAATGGTTAGTCTTATGTCTTCAGCGATTAATGATATTACTTTTGAATTCAGAAGATTTGCTAAAAAATGAAGAGATATTAAATTCATGCAAAACAAATCTTTCGGATGAGCTAATCACTTTATATAATCAAAACAATCTTTTTTCAATTATTCCAACTCAATTAGGTTAATAAAATTTGTTTTAGGAATTTCACTATGAATATTAAACCCCAAACATTATCTCCTGTTATTTCTCTTTCTACACAAACACCAAATAAAAATAGCATTAATCAAGAAGAAATTCAAAATTGGTTACTTTCAACCCTTTCAAAAGAACTTATTCTTGATGAAGAGATTGATATTCACGAACCACTCGCTCAGTATGGGTTGTCATCCATGACAGCCGTTGGGTTAGCAGGAGATTTAGAAGATTGGCTGGATATCCAATTGCCAGCAACGCTAGCCTGGGATTATCCGACTATAGATGCGATTTCAAAATTCATATTTAATGAGATTAATTAATTTTCATTAATTCATGAATGAAATAATAAATTTAGATTAAAAATTAAACGAGCCATGACTGATATAAATAATTTATTTCCATCAAAAGACATTCAATCCGCTTTTGTTAAACTCAAAGACGAAGTATCAAAAGTTGAAAGTGAGCTTCTAGAGCTTCAGAAAAAAAAATATGAAGTCCTCCAAAATCAACTCGATGTTTGCAGCTTAAACTTAGCAACTTTAGCCAGCAATATTAATACTTTATCTAATCAACTTGAATGTGAACTTTCCAATTTTAAGCAGTATTTCTTTGAATTTGAGACAATTTATCACACGATTCAATCTATCTCCACTTCAACAAATTATGAATCAAATCGAAAATCTATCAATCACTTCTTGCTTGATTCTCAAATTTGGAGACTTGTGCCAACTGATATCTCAATTCCCATCGTAGTTCAGCAAGAATCTCAATTTTTCTTAACTGCAAAATCTGTTGATTTTCAGCAGAAAGTCGTGCAAGAAAATAATGCTTGAAAAGCTATAAAGATTTTCCAATAATTAATTATAAATTTTACTCTTTTATGATAGAGAGCAATAGACGTCATGCTGACATCTGAATTATACGATTCAACGTTAACGATACAGACATTATCAGAGAAATATACATCTCAAGCAATTGTCATTGGGGGAAGCATTGCAGGTCTTTTAGCGGCTCGAGTATTGTCAAGCTATTTTGATCGAGTCCTCATTCTTGAACGAGATCGATTGTCCAGTCAATCTAAACCACGACAAGGAATTCCTCAAGCGCATCATCCTCATGTGTTATTAATCCAAGGCCAACAAATCCTCGAACAATTGTTTCCGGGCCTAACGACTCATCTGGTTGATCAGGGCGCACTGGAGATTGATTGGAGCGCAGATTTTCGTTGGCACTTAGGCTCCGGCTGGGCACCTCGCTTTCCTTCAGGGTTAGTCAGTATAGCTTGCACTCGAAACTTACTAGAGTCAAGCATCCGTCAACAATTGCTCAAAGATACTCGCATTGAAATGTTGGAGGCACACCAAGTTCAAGGTCTTCTAACCGATGACACTCATCGTCAAGTGACAGGTGTCCGAGTTCAGAACACTCAAAAGCAAGCGGTTGAAATGACAGCTCAATTGGTTGTCGATGCAAGCGGACGAAGTTCTAAAGCCTCTAAATGGTTAAAAAGTATGGGATATGATGAGCCGAAAGAATCCACAGTCAAGTCTTATCTCGGCTATTCAACTTGTTGGTATCAGTCCTTAAATGAAGAGATTCTCAATTGTAAAATGCTTTATTTAATGCCAAAACCTCCCGATCAAACACGAGGCGTTGTGATGCAAAAAACTGAGAAAGGACGATGGCTTGTCAATCTGATTGGGGTTGGAAAAGACTACCCCCCAAACAATGAGGCAGATTTTCTTGACTTTGCCAAAAGTCTGCACGACCCTGTGGTTTATGAAGCGCTTCGTGATGCTCAACCCCTTTCATCAATTCAGGCATATCAACGAACCGAAAATCATCGCCGTCATTATGAACATCTCTTGCATCAACCCAACAACTTTATCATGATGGGTGATGCCGTCTGTGCCTTTAATCCGGTTTATGGTCAGGGAATGACTACTGCTGCCCGTGGGGCGATCGCACTTGATCAGTGTCTGAGTCAATTTCAGAAGGTTCAATCACCCCTCAATCTAAACGGTTTTGCAACCCGGTTCCACAAAAAATTAGCAAAGGTCAATTCACTTCCTTGGATGATGGCAACGAGTGATGATTTTCGTTGGCCTAAAACGATAGGGAAAACACCAGGTTTTGCAACGGGTCTAATGCAAAAATATCTAATTGAAGTACAAAAAGAAGTACCTCAAGATAAATTTATTTTTAAAAAATTAGCTGAGGTTATACATCTTGTTAGCCCTCCATATTCGTTGTTTCATCCTCTCATTTCTGGAAAAATAATGGCCAAAAAATTTGGCTTCCAATTATAGAAGCCTTGAAAAAAATCCAAATAAATATCTCAACAAAACTTAGGAGAAATTTCAATGATTACCAAACAACAAGAAAATCTTAATTCCAAGATATTGTCCCACCAGAATGATCACGATATTGAAAAACTAAAATATTTAATAGAAGAATATAAACGAAAAATCATTGAGGCTGGGGATAAGACCCATGTTACTGTAGAACAACAACTGCAATTTATAGATAAATTATTAGAGTTTCCTCTTGGAGAATTTATCTTAACAAATCGAGGAACCAACGGATATTGGACTGACTATATGATTGAGCATCAATATCATAATCGGTTCAAGGGGACTGATACAGAAGGGCGTCAACTGACCCCGCTCGAAAAAATCTTTCTAGATCGATTTCCGATGGTTGTTGCAACCCAACAACGAGCCGTCCATTTTTCTCGAATTCTGCAAAGCCATGTTAGAGAAGAGGCCGTTATGGCTTCTCTCCCTTGTGGATTGATGAGAGATTTACTCGCTTTAGACTTTTCGGGTGTTAAGAATTTTAAGCTTGTTGGTATCGATATCGATGATCAAAGCTTAAACTATGCCAAAAACTTAGCAGAGGAATATCATCTCTCCTTTCACGTTGAGTTATATCAATATGATGCTTGGAATCAACCCTTTGAGAATTATTTCACCGTCTTAACTAGCAATGGACTAAGCGTTTATGAACCCGATGATGATCGGGTTACAGATCTGTATCGGCAGTTCTTTAAAGCATTAAAACCGGGCGGGACGCTAGTGACTAGTTTTATTACACCTTCTCCCGATATGGACCCCAACTCAGAATGGAATATGGATGCAATTGATTGGAGTGCAATGCTTCAACAAAAACTGCTTTACACTGATATTTTGAACTTTAATCCAAAGGGTTTAAGAAGCTCAACTACAACAAAAACACAATTATCTAAGGTTGGGTTTGAAAATCTTGAACTAATTTGGGATGAAGCTCAGATTTTCCCAACAATTATTGCACATAAGCCACAATAATAAGATTTACGAGCAGGACCATTTCAAATGAAATTTGATCAAAGAGATAAAACACAACTTCGGAAAGAAGTTGCAAAAATTAAACCTGAGATGGAGTTTGTAAAACCCTATAAAGTTGAACCGATTGCTATTATTGGCATGGATTGCCGTTTCCCAGGCGGGGCAAATAATCCTGAAGCCTATTGGCACTTACTGGAGCAAGGGATTGATGCAACAACAGACATCCCAGCCAATCGTTGGGATCTGGATCAGCACTATAGCTTAGATCC
>JBAVRC010000468.1:0-1586 GCA_049694615.1 Thermosynechococcaceae cyanobacterium
GCTCTAAATCGACTGGGTTAAAACCCTCGGTCAGCAACCAAGTTCGGAGGGCTTGGCTCACATATTCTGTGGCAGGGGGGTGACTCATTGCTTTGCTGGGGAGTTTAGATTAGTGATTTCCAAAGGCAACAGATCTGTAGCGACCTGCAACAGATGTTTAGAGCTTAGCCGACACAGTTTTTTTGGATGTACTTCCCATTAGCACTGTACTCAGCACCGATGATTCAGCCAGCGTCAGGGTTGCACATTGGCGTTAGGGATGGGGGACGAGACTTACAACTCAAACTTAAACTGGAGTTCAATTTCCCCAAAGCCTTGTGGGAGCTTGGTTTGCGGAATTCATTGTGGAACGTAACCCACACCCACACTCACCCGAAAAACATCAAGATTGCCTAACAAGTCCACGATCCTCACCGGAGGGTTAACGCTATGATGCAAAAAATAAGCGCGTCTGGCAAAGCAAAACCTGCTGGTCACACAAAAATGGGCGTAATTAACCCATCAGTGAGCACTCTTGACGAATAAAAGCATAATATTCTATATTTTACCTTTTTTGATTCTCCCATCTCCTAAAGTCTGCTGAACCCCCTCGGGCAAGTGATTATGCATGAACAACGTCTTTCCAATGAAGTGGCCTTGAGAATTGCGTTAGCAACCAGAGCATTACCCGAAGTCTCGATTGGCGACCTGATTGAAATTCTGCAAGATACCGTCGGCGACGAACTCGACGAAGAGGCGTTGAGCAAAATCACGGTCACGAAGTTGAAAACAGCCCTCGGGCAAACCTACGATCTCGATGGCGAAGAAGAGGGGGAAGATGCCAATTCTACTGAGATTGCTGCCTTGAAAAAAGCAGTCCGAATTCTGTGGGGCGAAACCGATGAGATCGATCAATTACCCGCGATCGAACCCTATCAGGATGGAGATCTGCCGGGTTCTATTCGGGTTGCCGTCGCATCCAATAACCGAGAGAAACTGGATGGACATTTTGGCTCCTGCCTCCGCTATTTGATTTATCAACTCTCTGCTCGCGATCTGAAGCTCATCGATATTCGCTCAGCCCTCGAAGCCGAGCTTGCAGAGGATCGCAATGCCTTTCGGGTCGGGTTAATTCGAGATTGTCCGGTGGTCTATGTGGTGGCGATCGGTGGGCCTGCGGCGGCCAAAGTGGTCCAAGCTGGGATCTATCCCCTCAAAAAGGAAGAAGGCGGATTGGCTAGAGAACGGTTAGGCGAACTGCAACAGGCGATCGCCACGTCGCCGCCCCCTTGGCTGGCCAAGATTTTGGGGGTAGCAGAACGCGATCGAGTGAAAAACTATAAGGCGGTTGAGGTGAGCGAGCGATGATTAATATCTTGGGTGCAACGCAATTCGATCAATGTGTTTTGAATATGGCCCTGATTCATCTCTGTAATCAAGAAGGCCATGTGGGACAAGAAATTCGCAAACTGTACCGCGACTGGGACGACGAATCCGATGAGCCGCTGAATATGGCCCGGTGCGATCGCCATCAGTTCAAGATCTATGTTCCCCATCCCGACCAGCAATACGACGGTGTGACCTTAGAAGAAGGCTTGACCAAGGGC
>JBAVRC010000469.1:0-2505 GCA_049694615.1 Thermosynechococcaceae cyanobacterium
CGTTCGTACTTGAAGTAATAGGACTGGGGACATTGCTTATAGGTAGCGAGCTTGGTCGCGGACAGCGGATAAGTCATAGACGCAACCCAAAGACCCAAAGACTTAGGGTACATAACGCTATAATGTATCCTAAGTCTGGCCTTAAAATACCTAAGCAGAAAACCGTTTCGGAACGTTTTAGGGGCCAAGGATAACGGCTCAAGAGGCAGACTCGGATTAAACTTAGGGTACACATCTACGAATTAGCCCCTAAATGTCGCGACCTCGGAAAAAGTCGGATGCCGTCGAGCGCTTGCTGAAGGAAGCTGCCGCATTAGGTGATCGCGATTTGGCGACCTTAATCGAGGGGTTGCGGGTGTTGGCACGGGAGACGCGAAAACAGCAGACGGACGAACACGGTAAACCCCTTAATCAGGAAGGCTATATCGAGGAGAAGACAATCAACGGTTGTGGTCCCTATCGATATTTGCGCTATTGGGATGGGAAAATCCACAAGTCGGTTTATTTGGGGAAGGCGAAGCCGTGAGGGGGGCGATCGCAGATCCGAATCTTCATAGCAAGATTACGCAATACTGGATATTGTTGCTCGTTTCCGATTCTCAATGGCCGATATTCAGCAGCAAGCGCGGGCAATACTGGATGAGCTTGCATTTATGCCCTTTGATCGATGTTTCCCAGTCGGTCGAAACTTTAAACATTTGCCTCCTTGCCCTGGAATTTATGGAATACGACATCAGGTGGAGGGTCTTTTATACTTAGGGAAGACAAATGATTTAAGGGCAAGATTTAGTGGGGGACACAAGGCGTTTACTTGGGCATGGCTAGATTTGTATAATCCTATCGAGGTGAGAATCGGAATAAAGTCTCTGGATCGGTGGGGGAATCCGGGGTTGTTATCGGAGGTAGAAGCAATTTTGCTAAGAGCTACGGAACCGCCCTACAATGTCAAAATTCCTATGGAGTCTTAGTGCAATGCAGTCAACTTTTTTTGAGAAATTGACGCCTGCTGGCGCTCAGATTATTTTGGAACAATTGCCGGAAAGAATTCAAAAAGCGTTTGTACGACGTGCCAATGAAATTGATTATCCGATTGAAGCCGTGTTAGAGATGGCCTTGGCAGGATATTTGGATCGAGAAGCGATCGCATTTGAAGATTGTAAGCCAGAACGTGGGCATGCTTAATAAAGCAATTGTAATGGTCTTAAAGGGGAAATCTATCTGGTTTGGGAGGCAGATTGTATCTGTCGAACAATTCTAAGAAACTGATAAATGGATGGATGCGCTAAACTCTCTCCAGTGTGTGAGGAACTGCTTGTGTATACCCGTCCTATCGCTGAACAGCCCAAACCCAAGGCGCAGTTGTCGCGCCTACCCTTGAGAAGCAGACCGCCTGCCCAACTGACCGGGTACGAGAAAGAACAACAGGCTGAGGCCAGGGCGATCGCCCAACGCTTCCAAGAAAACCCCTATTCGGCACGATTGGAACGTCTGCTGCGACGGCAACAGACCCAAACCCTTGGCGTTTTGCTGGAGGAGAGCCAGCGTCGGATCAAGCTGGAGCATCTGGCGATCGCGCGATTGCCGGACGAATCCTATGGGCTGACAGTGCGCGGGACGAATCGGCTCTTTTGCGAAACAGTTTTCGAGACGCCGAAGTATTGTGCCGAGGCCGCAGCGGAGTTGGAACAAACCTTTGCCCTGGATTGGCGTTTGGGGTTGCTATCCGGCGAGGCGATGGAACAGGCCCAGGCGATCGTTCAGGCCCATGTGTGGCGCGAGTGGGTCGCGTTGGAAATGCAAGGAGCGATCGGGTGAGATGGTTGTCCAGTGCTACGGAAGTGTTGGGTGCGCTGAAGGTGATCATCCTTGATTTTGCCGGGGCTTGCTACGCTATGATCGAATTAACGCTGGCTTGGCAAAAGATCGATGTTTCTGCCTGACTTGGATGAAGACTATTTGGTTGGTTTAAGCGTGGAAGAACTGCAAGCTTTGTCTGCGGGAATGCTGGCTCCTGCAGCGCAAATCCAGCTTGATAGTTTATTGGCACGAAATACAGAGGGCCAATTGTCAGCGGATGAAGATGCGACTCTAGAGCGTCTGTTGTCGCAAATTGATCACCTCAATATCCTGAAAACGAGAGCCAGATATACCTTAAATCATCTGAATAGGGCATCGGCAACGGTGTGAGTGTCTACGTTTCTGTTGTTTCCCCCAACTTCAGTCGTGGACGGAACATTTTGCCTTTTTATGGATCGTTTTCGCCAACTGCGATCGCCCTTCCTCCAGACGTCTAGGGCAGTACAGCATTCTGATCAACGATCAATACCGGATTTGTTTTCAATGGATGCAAGGGCCAGATCAAGTTGCAATAGTCGATTACGGGTATGCGTTTAAGCCGGGACAACATGTATAGTAAGCTTTTTGGCGGGTCGAGGATTTGTCCGTCTTGCTGTGGGTAAGTCACCCATATTGAGAAAAACGGACTCAAACAAATCAGGAAAAGGT
>JBAVRC010000470.1:0-2904 GCA_049694615.1 Thermosynechococcaceae cyanobacterium
GAGCAAAGCACCCTGTACCGAGCAAAGCAAAATTTCTGAAATCCTTGACTGATAGGCACTTCAGCTTAATTCTCACTCTGTTTCATACCTTCGTTTTTCTACCCAAACCTACTTATTTATTTGATTACTTAACTGCAATAGATGCAAAAAGTGCTATTTGTGAAGGACATTATGTAGATAGACATTACTTGGATGATTTTGCACAATATTATTCGAGATCTTTCAATGCTCCAGTTTCTTATTGCCAGAGAATTCATTTCTTTTCGGTAGAAGCTAACGCACTCGATGAACAGTTTTATCGTTCATGTGTGGGGATCGAAGAACGTGGAGAGGTAGAGCAAGAACTTGGTAGGCATTATCTTGGGTTTGTAGTCATAAGGCCACTTCAAGGAGCAAAAGTAGGAAGAGCCGTTCTTAAGACTTATCCCTTAGATGGTTTAAGGAAATACACGGTTGTCAAACCTTATCGAGTGCATCTGGCAGGATTACGGTTTTCAGTCGACGGATTAGCTTATCAAGAACAAGATCAAGGAACGGCTGTTTGTGCATCCATCGCGTTATGGTCGGCCTTACAGCGGGTTGCTTATGTGTCTGGTCACCGCACACCAACACCTTCTGCAATTACAAAAGCTGCCCAAAGTCCTTTACCTGCAAGCTCAGGTTTAAATGACTCTCAAATGGCTACGGCACTAAATTCTCTGGGGTACTTAGCAGATTTATTTGTTCCTGCTGAAAATCGTTCTCAATTTCGCGCAAAAGTTGTTGCTTGCTTAGAATCCCAACTTCCAGTGATCCTTTTGCTTTCTCAGAAACAGCTCACAGGTGCTGGCGAGGTGACTGTTGGACATGCTGTTGCAGTGAATGGATTTCGACAATCTAAAAACATAGTAGAGGTGCCTACTTCTGTACCTGAGATATCACCTGTAAGAATGCAATCCGGTTCTCTAGAAGTTGTCTATGTTCATGATGACAATCTGGGACCTTATGCTCATTACGAACTATTCGATGTTGATGACCAAGATTCTGAAGGTCACAAACTTCTGAGACTACGGCGTGGGCGTACCGATAAAGAATCTCCAGAATGGTGGTCTATCGATGAATGGACGGTTTACGCAGCACTAGTACCGAAAAATGAAAAGATGCGATTACCGATTGAAGAACTGTTCTCCAATTTACTAGAAATTCGTCGTTTAACCGAATTTATTTTTCAAGGACTGGAACTGCACTATGGAGTAAGATTTTCATCTGGAGTCGAGTATAAGAGATCCCTATTTGGATTATCTTTTGATCCAAAAGCTTTACGCCAATTTCTATCTGAACTGACCTTGCCTCGATACATTGGGGTAGTTCAAGTAAATTCTGAAGACAAGCATTTATGTGATGCAATTCTCGATATTAGTGAAGTTAACCGAGGCTTTCCTAGTATTTTAGGTTTTGTAGCTCCGGGAGTTCCTGAAAATTCAGTAGCATGGCAAAGATTGTTTCAGGTAGCTCAATATCTAAACCAACAAGATTTAAAATGTCCATTATTGACTGCGATTTCTACTCTTTGAGGAAGAGTCTAAAAAATATAGAATTCCTAAATCATTTGCAAAAATTTAGACCTAAAATCCTTGCCAAATAAGCATTTCAGGTCAGGACGGGGATTCCAAATTTTATGAATCATCTAGAATCTCCATAAGATTCTAAAACTTAGAATCTTAAAATATATTTGTTGACTCATTTTGAGACCATTTTTATAATTAAATATTTAAATAGTTGTCCATAGCATTGCACTGAATCAGAAAGAATCATAGTTTACCTATTCAATTGCACAAGGGTCGTCGTCCGGTTAGCTTAAACTTATGCCTATTGAATTGCCACCGGGTACTGCTGCCTACAGCGATCGCAATCCACCGCCACGTAACCGCCAATGGCTGACGTTATTGCTCCTGTTTGTCGCGGTTCTTTATCTGGTGGTGTGGGGCGTAGGGGCAATCGCCAATCAAATCGTGTGGTGGATTCCGCCCGCTGTGGAGCAACAACTGGGACGGGTCATGGTTCCGCTGTTTGCCCAGCAGTCAAAAGCCTCCCCCACCCAGACGGCACTCAATCGGTTGTTGGATCGGTTGGAAACCCATCTCCCCAAGGATCTGCACCACCAGCGAGACTTTCAACTCCTGTATATCCCTGAGGCAACGGTCAATGCGATCGCCTTACCTGGAGATACGATTGTGGTCTACCAGGGCTTACTCAAGCAGGTTCAGTCGGAAAATGAACTGATGATGGTGTTAGGCCATGAACTGGGACACTTTGCCCATCGCGATCATCTGCGGGGGTTGGGACAGGCGTTGTTGTGGCAGATAGTGTTGGGCATGATGTTGGGGGATCCGGGGTCTTTGGGTGCGATCGCTGGGGCGGGGGTGGCAAACCTGAGTACGGCTCAATTTTCGCAGCAGCAAGAACAACAAGCGGATACCTTTGGACTAACGCTGCTGTATCAAACCTATGGTCATGTGGGTGGTGCCACAGATTTTTTTGTTCGGCTACAAAAAGAGAAAGGGCGTTCAATCAATTGGTTGGCCTCTCATCCTGCACCTGAACAACGGGTTCAAACCCTCAAAGCGCTCATTCAGCAGCAAAGATACCCCATCCATCCCGTCACGCCCCTGTCGGATCAAGCCATCCTCAATCCATTGTGAAAACAGATGCATGGGTTTAGGGGTGAGCACCTCAACTCACCCATCCTGTCCTTCGGCGTCGCTAAAACTTGGGGCTTCTGCCCTATCGGTTAGCGCTAAGGTGATTCCCAGGAAATGAATTACCGCCTAGAGGGGTCGAATTAGAATGTCCCATTTGGGTAACAGGGGATTTCTTTCGAGTCGCTTCTCAATCTCCTTCATCGCTATTTTGGATAGAGAAATC
>JBAVRC010000471.1:0-10453 GCA_049694615.1 Thermosynechococcaceae cyanobacterium
GGCTGGCAGGGACCGGGGGCCGCTTATGAATATGCCATTCAACTCTGTAACGAAGTTGCCGCCGATTGTTGGTTAACGATCCCGGCCAAAGCTGACGATGAGTATGTGCGAAAACTGGCGGAACTCCTTAAAAGCCAGCTCAACCCCCAACGGAAAATTTACATCGAATATTCCAACGAACTCTGGAATACGGCCTCTGGGTTCCGACAATCTCAGCAGAATTATGCCCTGGCAAAGGCAGAGGTTGCCTCCGGGAAATCGCCCTTGAACTTTGATGGGAGCGATAACGATTGGTCCTGGGCTTGGCGGCGCATCGCCAAACGCGGGGCTGAAATGTCGCTCATTTTCCGTCAGGTCTTTGGCGATGCCGCCATGATGACCCGCATTCGCCCCGTGTTGATGACGCAACTGGGCTATGCCGATGGGCCTCTGGCACAAGCCGTTCTGCTCATGCAAGATTACTACAACAATCCTAATCGGGTGTCCAACCCCAAGCCATTGAACTATTATTTTTATGGCTTGGGCGGAAGCGCCTACTATGCGGCCAAAACCCCCACTACCCCCGATGCGGTCTTTGCCGATCTGAGCGATCGCGAAAAATGGACGAAGGCCCTTCAGAAGGATACCGACTATGCTGCTGCTTTCGGGGTTAAACACATTGCCTATGAAGGGGGGCCGAGTTTAGAAAACGGTAGCCATATTACGGATCAGACTCGGGCCATTTATCGGGATGACCCGCGTATGAAGTCCGGTATGGTGCAAGCTCATGATCTATGGAGTGCCAATGGCGGCGATTTATTGGTGTACTTTACCTTGACGGGGGAATCGCCCTGGGGCTTTGTCAGCGATATTTGGGACGCGACCAATCCTCAGAAAAATCTAAAATTGCAAGCTATTGATGCGCTTAATCGGCAACCCAGGGCAAAGGCAACCTACGGAATTTTGTTACCTGCCACGTGGGCCGCTAGCGCTTTTAACGTCCCACCGGGTTGGTTGAACCAGCATCGGATGGATCGATTGAAACCGGGGCAGTGGGCGAGCTATACGGTACGGGCAGAACAGGCAGAAACCTTTAACCTGCAACTCAAAGCCAGTGCCCAAACCGCCAATGCCACGGCAGAAGTTTGGGTTGATGGGGCGTTGCGAGGGATTGTGACGATTCCGCAGTCTGGATGGTTGTCGGGACTTACAGAAACGAAAGCCCTTACCATTCTCTTTGCTGAAGGGATTCACGGCATCTTAATTCGTGGAAAGACAGGGACCATCAACATCGATCAGATCCAGGCGAGCCGTGGCAATCCGTCCTCCTAGACCATGATATTATCGGGGGCAAAACCTGTCGCATTCATGGGAGTCTCGACACTTGCCCACCTTTCTCAAGCCATCCCATATTCGCATCCTGCTCCAACTGTCTCAGGGAATTGATCGCATCACGGAGGGGGTGGGTCGGCTGAGTACTTGGCTGATCTTCCTGACGATCGCCGTTGGGTTTTATAACGTTGTGGCGCGATATATTGGGCGGTTGATTGGGGTGAAACTCTCGTCCAATGCCTTGATTGAGCTGCAATGGTATTTGTTTTCTCTCATGTTTCTGCTCAGCTTTGCCTACATCTTGAAACATGCGGCCAATGTGCGGGTGGATTTTCTCTATACCCGCTGGAGTGCGAAACAACAAGCGCTGGTGGATTTCTTGGGCACGGTCTTTTTTCTCATTCCATTTTGCGCTGTTGGGATCTGGATCAGCCTTAACCCGGTTTTGCAGTCTTGGGGGATGTTGCCTGACGGTTCCTGGGGCACTTGGGAGCTATCCCCAGATGCGGACGGGTTGCCGCGCGCGCCCATCAAAAGCGTTTTAATCGTGGGTCTGGTTCTATTGTTGGCGCAGAGCATTTCCCAAGCCATTAAATATCTCTCGATTTTGAAGGGCTATACGCCCATTGCCCCAGACGATGTAGAACATATCCCCCTAGAGTAGGTTCGTCAGGACGCGAATCTCCTACAATCATCTGAACTGCGGCGCATTGGACAACATAACAACACTACGGTTTGAGCAGAGGCACTATGGGCTTTGAGTGGCTGGCGATCGCCATGTTTGTCGGATTTTTTTTCATCCTCATCAGCGGCTATCCGGTGGCCTTTTCCTTTGCGGGCACGGCGATCGTCTTCGGGTTAGTCGGATGGCTGTTGGATGCATTCGACCCCAATCGACTGTTGTTGTTGCCCAACATCTGGTTTGGGACCATGGCCAACTTCACCCTCCTCGCCATTCCCTTTTTTGTCTTCCTGGGGGCCGTGTTGGAAAAGTCAGGGCTGGCTGAGGAATTGCTCGAAACCATTGGCATTGTGCTCGGTCCCCTACGCGGCGGCATGGCCTTAGCCGTGATTATTGTCGGCACGCTTTTGGCTGCAACTACCGGGGTTGTGGCCGCCACCGTCATCATTATGGGGATGCTGTCGTTGCCCGTCATGCTGCGCTACGGCTATGACAAACAACTAGCAGCAGGCGTCATTATTGCATCGGGAACCTTGGCCCAACTCATTCCCCCCAGTCTGGTGTTGTTGGTGTTAAGCGATCAGTTGGGGGTATCGGTGGGCGATCTATTCCTAGGGGCTTTAATTCCAGGCTTGATGTTGTCGGCCTCCTATGCCTTATACGTTTTAGGGTTGGCGTTTTTGAAACCCAACGTTGCACCCGCACTACCCCTGGCAGATCGGCAGATCCAGGGAATGGCCCTAGTCACCAAAGTCATCAAGGCGGTCATTCCCCCCTTACTGCTGATTGCAGCGGTCTTGGGGAGTATCTTTTTTGGTCTGGCCACCCCCACCGAAGCCGGGGCGGTGGGAGCCGTGGGGGCTTGTGGATTGGCCGCACTGCATCGCAAACTGGATTGGCCGTTGGTGAAATCTGCGGCCCATGCCACGGCTGTGGTGACCACGGTGGTGCTCATGATTTTATTTTGCTCGTCGTTGTTTAGCATTGTATTTGATGGCTTGGGCGGCAAAACCCTGATTACTGAACTCCTGGTTAATTTGCCCGGTGGCAAAATTGCATTTTTGATTGTCAGTAACATTGTCATTTTTCTGCTGGGCGTGTTCTTAGAATTTATCGAGATTTGCTTTATTGCAATGCCCCTCTTAGTCCCGGCGGCTCAGCAATTGGGGTTTGATATGGTGTGGTTTGGTGTGGTCATGGCCATCAACTTACAAACCGCGTTCATCTCGCCCCCCGTTGGATTTTCGTTGTTCTATTTGCAAAGCGTTGCGCCCAAAGAGGTGAGCACGTTTGATATTCACAAAAGTGCAATCCCCTTTATGGCGTTACAGTTTGCAGTATTGCTCGTGGTGATGGTCTTCCCTCAAACCGTGAGCTGGCTGGTGGATTTGTCGGCTCAGCCGAGTCTATGATTTCAGTTGGCTGTAACTGTAACGAGCAAAGCTGCCTTCATTGATATTGTTCCAGGCGTAGATGCGATCGCGGAACGGTTTCCATTCGGCAAAAATGCGTTTGAAGTCGGCATCTTTAGCCGAAAATTCATCGAATAAGGCAAAGGCTGCTTGTTCTGCGGCAGCTAAAATTTCATTACTGTAGGGTCGCAGTGCCACACCGCTCTTTAATAACCGCTGAAGCGCTTCATTATTGCGAGCATCGTAACGGGCCAGCATGGTAGCATTGGCTTCAAAAGCGGCAGTTTTAACGATCTCTTGGTATTCAACGGGCAATTTTTTCCATTCATTCAGGTTGATTTGGATCTCCAAGGTGGGACCGGGTTCCCACCAGCCCGGATAGTAATAGAATTTAGCAATTTTGTGCAGGCCCAACTTTTCGTCATCGTAGGGGCCCACCCATTCCGCCGCATCGATCGCCCCGGTTTGCAAAGCTTGAAAAATTTCACCGCCCGGCAGGGTTTGCACCGTCACGCCCAATTTGCCCATGACCTGTCCCCCTAGTCCAGGGATGCGCATTTTGAGTCCTTGCAAGTCACTCACTTTGGCAATTTCCTTGCGGAACCAGCCGCCCATTTGCGTGCCAGTATTACCCGCTGGGAACTGAATGACGCCAAATTTTTGGGCATAGAGATCTTGCAGCAGTTTTAAGCCACCGCCTTCGTACAACCAAGCGTTTTGCTGCTGAGCATTTAAGCCGAAGGGTAAGGTGGTGCCAAAGGCAGTCGCGGGGCTTTTGCCGACGTAGTAGTAGCCAGCGGTATGACCACAGGGAACCGCCCCTTGGGAGACCACATTTAACACCTCCAAGGGGGGAGCCAACTCTCCCGCTGCACGAGGCGTGATCTTGAATTTGCCGCCAGTCAGGGCCGCAACGCGATCAGCAAAGGTTTTAGCCCCGCCAAAAATGGTGTCCAGAGAGATGGGCCAGCTTGTGGCCATTTGCCAGTTGATGTTGGGCAGGTTCCCCGTTGCGGTGGAGGAACTCGGGGTCGAGCGGCAAGCGGTTAGGGCTACCCCTGCAGTGGCACTGGCGATCGCAGTTTGCAAAAATTGTTGACGTTTCATGTTGCACTCCTCAGTTTTGCGGTGACAGACTCCTGTCTTCGTTCAATAAAATTGAGCGGGATTCCCCCATCCTCGCGCAGCAGTTGGGGGAGGGATAGCTCGGTGGACGGCAGAGTGGAGTCCGCCAATCAGTCTAAGCTACACACAGTTTTGTGCTCCGTTTGATGGGTTGAACTTTACTGGCACAGAACTGTCCAATCCGGTGCCAGTTGTGGTCGTAGACTGAAACCACTTTGTTAACTTCACTGAATCCACCAATCCACCCTCGGTATAGTTTGCCAGCTTTTTGGGCCTGCACAAAGTCGCCAGAACGAAACCCCCAAGGCGTCACCGTGCCACCCTTGCGCTTGCGGACTCTACCTTTGCTGAAATTCTCGAAATGCAGTTGACGGCGGAAGAAGTTGGGACGGGCAATCACCCGGAATGGAGCCGAAGTCATCCGCACCGTCCCGCGCCATTCATGTCCATGCTCATTCCCGTTGTGGAACGGAACATATTGCACAAACTGACTGGCGGCCAGGGCAATCCCGTCTACAGCATGAGTCTGAGGAGTTTGCCTGGATTTGTCTGTTTTGTCCTTTTGCAAGCCAAGATGACAGCGCAGATTAGAGGTTTTCCAGCCTAACTGCGTGACCACAGGCGCAAATTGACTCAGCCATTCCAGCATCTTTTTCTGTCCCACCATCACGGGAGAGAAGGCTTTATCTCCCCTTGCTTTGATGTATTCGTAGACAACGGTGGCAATGGGAAATAGCTGAAACAATTCTTGGCTCAGGCGCAGCTCAAATTCTCGATTGGCTCTGACGGATGGTGGCAACTTCTTCTGTTTGCGGTTTTTAAACCGTTTCTGGCGATGCGCCCTAAGTTGGAATGCAATCTTGCGATTGATTCGTCTCCCTCTCCTGGCACGTCTTAGCATTCGTCGTCCGGTCATCTTTTTAGTGATGTTAGGGAACGGCAGAATCAGATGAGCGGTGAATAAGGTGAACAGACTCGATTGAACTGCAATCCCAGAAAACTTCTTGCCGGGGTCAATGCCAACCACGATGGGCTGAGTTGCCCGTCCTGACGGCTCCTGCAATAGTCTGACTTGCTTGATGTTTAGGTCGTTGCTGACCCATTCAGCAATGCCCGCTTCCACCCACTGACAGGCCCTCCGATATTCGGCTGGCATCAGGGGCTGTTCGTCAGGCGCTAAGACTGAAACTCTGGTTTTTGGGTGCATGAGGGATAACCTCTAAACAACGGGTTCCTTGCGCCACCACTATCACGATGTCCTTTCTGCAAGCACCCACAGCCAGTAGGTTTGGAGATAATCCGCTCTAGGAAAACAAGCGGAAGTCCGTGCGAAATAGTGGCTTATTGGCTCTAGTCAGGAGTTACCCGTGAAACCTGGCTGTTCCACGCCCCCACCTTGCCTAAGCTGGTGGGGGTTCTTGACGATGTATTATCTGGGAAATGGTGGCCACTGTTGAATTGTACCTCCTCACAAAAATTAGAATTGCTCCAAAACTTCCACCTGATATCTCCGAGACAATCTGGAGGCTAAAGCGACAATTGGCAGATGTTATCGATGATGCCAGATCGGCTGAGTTTTCCTTATTCGAGACATTTGGTGAAACAGAAAGGACAAATATTTATCTTGATGACTTACAAAGTGTTGCAGAACAAGCAACAGAGCGATTTTCTCAATTTTCCAGTCTGCAAATCCGGATATTTAATGTTCAGCCTCACATTACAGGAGATATGCTAGAGCTAGTGATGCAGAGTATAGCGATTGCATAGGTTAGACTGCCAGTACTAGAGTAAAGCATTCGAGAAATTAGGACTGAGTGGGAGTTGCTATGACAAACCAACCGTTGATGCCAGACCCGTCAGTTGATCGACGTCTTTTAAGTAACTTGCGTCGTGCTCGCCTAGAAATTGAAGAACTAGGGTTACAGCTTGATGAAGTGCTAGCTAGATTTGATGAAGAGATTCGTCAGCAAAGATTGCAACGCATTCAAAAATCTTTAAGTCTCGCTAACGAAATAACACTCAGTCCCTAACTTGTCTAACTACTGCATGGAGCGGAACTGGAATTGAAGGGCAATGCACTTCACAAATTTATCCAAAATCCTGGCGTTAGCAATACTCTAAATTTGGCATTTTAAACGCTTTGTAAAGAAAGCTGGAATCAAAGCTTTGCCGACTTATCCACCCGCCACACCCGGATACCCTGTCCGGGAACGTAGGCCGTGAGGGTTGTGCGATCAGCGCTGAGCGCTGACGGGCCAAGGGGTAGCGTGGGACTTTTCTGGGACGGGCTGCTCGGTGGCTGTAAGTCCAGTGTGTGCAAGACCTTTCCCGTTTGGGGGTTCCAAACCTTGAAGCCACCGTCGCTGCCGGCCAAAATACCCTGCTCGGTCCAATACAACTGTTCGACCCGGCCAGCATTGGCAATTGTCTTCATCTGTTTTGCCGATTGCCAATTCCAGATCGACAGGGGCGGGCCTTGAGCTAGGGCGATCGCCAGTTGCTGACCATCGGGAGAAAAGGTCAGGGACAAAACCCCAGCCGGATTTTTGCTGACCAGCGAGCTGACCTGCTTGTGGTTGGGAATATCCCAAACCTGAATTTGGTTATCGTAGAGTTTGGGCGGAAAGGCAAGCAGGCGACGATCTGAGCTGACAGCAATGGGGAGATTGGTTTGTTCGGAGGGAGCAAGGTCGGTCGGAATGGTGTGCAGCAATTTTCCAGTCGTTAAATCCCAAACCTTGAGGTCGTAAGGCTCTGGCTTGGCAGCCCAGGCATTGACTGCCGCTAGGGTCACCAGCTTGTTGCCAGCCATTGGATAGGCAACTTCCCCGCCATCCAGGCGCAGACGCACCTCGCCATTGGCTAAATTCCGCACCTGTACCTGTTGAACCGCAGCGGTAATTAACTCCCGGCCATCCTGGCTAAATTCTAGAGAGGCCAGGATATCCTTCAGGGTCGCGGAACCATCCGACTTGCCTTGAAGGGTGTGCACCACTCGTCGGCTGGGTAAGTCCCAAATGTCAACCTTTTCTTCGCTATATCTGACCGTCGAGATGGCAAGTTGCTGACCGTCGTCACTGAGGGCAAGATCTTTAAAACTACTGTCGTAAGTCAGTTCGGCAACCACGGGGAAAGGACCACTGGTGGTTGGTGTGCTCATGACCACGGCTGGGGGAGCCAGACCCACATAGAGAATACTGGCACAGAACAGATAGGTGACCAGTAACACGATCCCCATCAGCTTTGGTGGCTTGATGCGAGCCGGTAGGTTTGCCCCAATCATCGCCCCCAGAATGGCCCCAGAAATTGAGCCGAGGGGGGTCAGCATCACAAACATCACCATAAACCAGATTCCACTATAGGGGCCGCCGATGAGGGAAGCGGGGTTGGCAGCTATGGGTAACTGGCCGATCAGCAACATACCGATAAAGGAACCCAATATGGCGGGCTTGATGAGCGATCGCCCAGAGCGCGACGGATCTTTACCCCGCTGGGTGCGTCGCCAAATCAGCGTGGCGAGCCAGCCCACCAGAGCACCCACAGCACTGCCGATCGCAAAACTGACCAGCGTCATGGTCAAGAGTTTGGGTAGAACAAACTTCAAGACAGTATCTAGATTGAAATAACTCATCAACTTCAGGTAAATACAAAGCAATTGGCACTAGAATACTTGGGAAACAGAAGGCTGTAAAGTTCCTCGAAAATCTGGCATAAGTTTTCCGCTGAGATCTCAAATGGCTGTAGTTTACTATAGAAAATTATAAAATTATTAACTCACAACTACTGACCGTCAGACGTAGGCTAGGTAAATATGCATTGCGATTACTGTCAGGGGTGGCTGCCTTCATTTTTAGCGTTTTAGTTTATCTCTACTGGCCGCGATCGCTACCCCCTAAACCCGCATTATTTAGACTGATTGCCCATCAAGCAATTCACCAAACTTATCCATTAAATAATCTCAAGAACGATACTTGTACCGCCACAATTATTTATCCAAGCTGAAAACGCTCAATATTGGCTATGGTTATACAGCCGACCATGGTAAAACCTATCCATTTCGGGGCAGATTTGTGGTTTTACCGTCCGAGATTGTGCCCTTAGACTTCGCTCATGGCGAAATCCCTGGTCTCTAGAGGTCTGAGCGGATTTGTGGCTCGCCTCCCGCAGGGTAGACAGCGGTAGGGTGTTTCTCAGGAAGCACCTACAGAGAATAGATAGAAATCACTTGAATGCTTCGGGCTCGGTGAATGGATTTATCCGGCTTTTCAGTCGTGATAAACTCTGTTGACCAGCCAAAAAAGCTGCCGCGATATGCAGTGCATCCATTGCCCCTAAACCTGATTGGCGAGCCTCTTGATCACCTTTTAGAAGTATCTCTTTCAGATCCGTAATATAGTGATCTACCGCACTAAAATAAGCTTCATAAAACTGTATTTCACTCTTGCGCTGGTTATAAATAGCCTTTGGCAAAACTTCCAGCTTCAAAAAAGGACTAGAAACAAACTCTCGATTTGGGTCATCTAGTACCTCTACTGCTCGAAGGGATGTTGATCCTTGACCACGTGCCGCAGCAATCAGTACGCCCGAATCAATAAACGTTTTGATCACTCGTTGTCTCCCTGATATCCACCTCTCCTTTCAGCCTTTTCGTATGCAATCCCTTCCCAATCCAGAAGCGGTTCTCCAGATGCTATGATTTCAGCCCGAATTTCTTTCAACCGTTTCCCCAGCACTGTTTTTGGCTCATAAAAAGCTACAGGATCTTGCGATTTTTCCTCGCCATAAAAGGTCTCAATCAGATCTAATACCTGTTGCTGCTTGTCTTGTGGAAGAAGTCGCCATTTTTCTAGCAAAAGCTGTTCAGTTGTCATAATCACTCCGTTTCATCCCGCCCAAGAAACTCTAACGACGGACAAAGTCCTTGTTCCCAACTTATAGCACTTGAGAGAGACTCCCATTTCCCAGAACCAGATGCCAGAGACATAGGGTGAGTATCAAGGCCGTTAAATGTTGGGGCCATAAATTCTGCCAAGACTGACGACCGATTTTTTGGGTCAAGAGCCCCGTTAAAACCAGGCTAACGATTAAGGTGCTGCCCTGTAAAAAAGCAATGACGGCAGGATGTGCGCTAATGGAGGGTAAGTGGGTGCCCGCCACCCCAAAGGTGGCAAAGGCGACTGGCAACACTTGCCCCGCTTCCGTTAAGCCCAAGCGGAGATAGTGGGCTAAGGTGCCGCCCAAAACAAGGGGCAGATACCCATAGGCCAATTCCAGAAAAGGACGATGTTTGCCTTGATTCACCAGGTGCAACAAGCCCTGGCCCGCTAGCGGCATGAGGGCAGCGATCGCCAACACGGCCACCGATACCCCAGCATGGGGCCAAAACTGTGTCAAATGCAAATCGATGCCGAGCCAAGTTTCCAACTCCGGTAGATGGTGCAGAAAAATCCCCCCCAACAACAACAGCAACAGCGCCACTTCATGGGGACGGGGTTGATGGGTGGTCCATAACTCAATCCCTGGTGGACGCAAATTCAACTCCACTGAACGGTGGGGACAGGCTTTGAGACAGGTCATACACAACACACAGTCTCGGTTATCGACCAATTGGGCGGGATGGGAGTAGAGGGGACAACCATTTGTGGCTTGCCCTTCGCCTTTTTGCGGACCGCCCTTATAGCACTGGTAGGTGGTGCATTCTGCCGAACAGGTGCCCTGCTGTGCCCGCAGTTCCGTCATGGAAAGTTTGGCAAATAACCCATTCATGCCACCGATGGGACAGAGGTAACGGCACCAAAACCGCCGCTCGAACAAAACCGAAAAAATGACCGCTCCGGCAGTAATCAACAACAGTAAACAGCTTGAGAGGTAGGCTGTATTTTCCAAGTGCCAGAGTTCTTCCCACAGAAAAATGAGCGTAAAC
>JBAVRC010000472.1:0-5129 GCA_049694615.1 Thermosynechococcaceae cyanobacterium
TGCCCTTCTTTCTGGGGTCAGTTGTCCCATCCTTTCCTCGTAACTCAACATCTTTGCCCTCCTTTTTAGACTCTTCTAAACTCTTGAGATACTCTGTAAATCGTCGGTCTGCAATCGGGATGTTTTCCTTGTACCATCGCCCTTTACCAGTTTTATTGCCTCCAATCAGCAAAACTGCTCTCCTGACGGGATCGAAGGCAAACAAGATCCGCCAAGGCTCGCCACGGTACTGAACTCGTAGCTCTTTCATATTCGAGTGTTTACTGCCCTCAACCGTATCTGCATAGGGGCGAGACAGCAGCGGCCCTTCTCGATAAAGCAAGCCCACCACGGCTAAAATTTCGTCTTGTAGCTCCTCTTCCAGCGTGTCAAACCATTCTGTATATTTCTCATGCTCTTTGATTTGCCATTCCATACCTTCATTATATTCCTTTTTGGAATATTGGCTTCCTAATGTCTCAACAGCAAAGGGGCGATCGCTTTTGCTAGGCACAAGGCGATCGCAACAGACAGCAACTCGGTAGCAGATCGGCGGGTGCCCTCGTTCGACTGGCGGGGCACTCCACTTTTCGGGTTTTCAACCCCATGACTCCATGCCTGGACATGATAAATCTACCTTTCTCACCCCTAGACAATTCGTTCTCAAAATGAGAGCATTAGGCTATGCACATCATTAGTCGTAAAAGACTGCTCCCGTTCTCACAAAGATATCCTGATTCCTTCACGCCTTTAGATAACTGGTATCGAATTGCCAAGGCCGCTAAATGGCTGCATCTGGAACAGGTCAAGCAGTCGTTCCCAAAGGCTGAGGCGGTTGGCAATTTTACGGTCTTCAATATTAAGGGCAATTCCTACCGTCTAATCGTCAGCATCGACTATGAGGCTCAAATCATTTACGTGAAGTATGTTCTTACCCATGCGGAGTATGACAAAGATGACTGGAAGCGCAACCCTTTCTATTAACCCTGAATCCTATGGGGCTTTACTGAGCAAGTATCTCCCTATGCCCATTACCTCTGAGGACGATAATGAACGGGCTTTGGGGGTGGTTCAAAACCTCATGGCGATTAAGTCCCGATCGCCTGAAGAGGATTCTCTACTTGGACTGCTAGTTCAGCTCATCGAACGCTTTGAGGATGAACACTATTCTTTTGAGGCAGGGACTTCTCACGCCGATTTAGCCACACCCCGATCCATTCTGCTTCACCTTATGGAGGAACATGATCTCAAGCAGGCTGACTTAGTTGGGATTATTGGTTCTCGTGGCGTTGTGTCTGAGGTTGTGAACGGCAAGCGAGACATCAGCAAGGCTCAAGCTTCGGCTCTGGCCCAACTTTTTCATGTTGATGTCGGGCTGTTTATTGGGTAATGAACAATAAAGGCGATCACACTACACACCTTCGCCCAGCACCATGACCCTTTACCGGAATTTCCGGCACTAGCTCCGGCTGCTGTTCCATTGGCATTGCCCTCTATGCTGCCGCCGATGGCTCCCACGCCTGAAGTCCTAGACGATGTGGCTTCGGTGCTGGCGCTCTGCCCTGCGGTGCTGCCGATGGCCTTCAGTTCATTTATCCTCGATGGTTCAGTTCGCCGATGGCTGAACCCTGCATTGCCCCTGGTGCTGACTCCTTGGATCGCTAAGGCTGTTTCGGTAAGTCCGGCAGTCATTCCGGTGGTTGCTGAAGTCACTGAGGCCGCTCCGGTGGTGTCGTTTAACACGGTAAATGCCCTCGTTAACACAAAAATGAGACGCTTGCGGCTTGCAGACGCTGTTAACAACAGGTCTCCTTGGAGATTGACCATTATATATTCGTGATTCGCGAATCACGAATATATAATGGTCTCAGAGTGGTTCGCGCCTGATGCTAAAGCCTCAAGATATTTTGGTTCTACTCAAGGTCTATGTCCTCAACAACAAAGTGTGGACTTACGATGAGCTTGCCCATTCTCTTGGGATGAGCGCTTCCGAGGTTCATGCGGCCTTAAGGAGATGTAGTATTTCTGGTTTCTATGTACCGTCTTCTAGACAAATCCGACCGCTCGCTATTTTGGAGTTTTTGATTCACGGACTTAAGTATGTTTTCCCAGCCCAACCTGGGCCAATGGGGAGGGGCATTCCTACGGCGCATTGTGCTGAACCTTTGAAAGGTCTTTTAAGTTCTAACCCTGATACGGCTTATATTTGGCCTGACCCTTCTGGAATGGTTAAAGGGCAAATTATCCCCCCTTTATACAAGTCTGTTCCCATTGCGATTCAAAATGATTCTGTTCTCTACGAGTTGTTATGCTTGATTGATGCAATTCGTCTCGGTCGTATTCGTGAGCAACGGCTGGCGATTGACTTGCTTGAAAAGAGACTAAACTCAATATGACTCTTCCACAGATTTTAATGCTTGAAAAAGCAGCGAATGTTCTACTTCATTTGGAGCAACGTATTGTCTTTACGGGTGGAGCTACGATTGCCCTATATTTAGATGAAATCTCGGCGCAAGATGTACGGCCAACGATTGATGTGGACTGTGTTTTAGAGATTTCTTCTAAAAGTAGCTATTACCGTTTGGCTGATAACCTTCGTCAGTTAGGACTTCAAGAGTCTCATGAACCGGGAGATCCTCTTTGTCGCTGGAAATATCAAGATCTAATTCTAGATATTATGCCTACTGATCCAGAGGTCTTAGGCTTTTCAAATTCTTGGTACAAATCAGGAATGAATTCTGTTATTACGTTTACATTGCCTTGTCAAATTTCTATTTTTCTATTTTCAACTCCCTATATGCTTGCAGCAAAAATTGAGGCATTTTTGAGTCGTGGTGAAGGAAATTTTTATATGAGTCATGATTTTGAAGATATTGTTCTACTTCTGGATGGATGTCCTAACTTGGAATTGGATATTGCCCAAGCAGACGATTTGGTCAAATCTTATCTCCAAGTTTGGTTTACGACGACCAGGAATGATCTCGAACTTTATGCACCTGCTCATTTATCCCCTGATTCTAAAAGTTCGGGGCGTGAGCAATTGCTATTACAACGAATACAACGATTGGCGGAAAGCTTATATTAATTCAGTAACAGGATAAATTTCTTGGCGTCTTCAAGGAGAAATTTAACAAATGACTAAATCTCTATAGAACTCAATACCTGCATAAAATATTTGCTTTCTTTACCCAGATTTCCCTCTAATAAAATTTGATGCCACTGCTTTAATACCGTCAAAATCAATTCTCGTTTATGATAATTAGTGTCTAACCTCATCAGTTCTTGAATTGCTGCTCGCTGGTTCGGTCCACGACCTAATATTCTTAACCAGAGTGTATATTCGTTTTTGGGTAGTTCATTTGTCACAACAATTGTTGTGCAAAAAGCAGGGGGTAACTCGTAAACACCGGAAATATTTCTTGCAGAGGGTTTCATACCCCAGCCAGTTAACTGCTTAGACTGGATCGAAGGTACAATAATGAGTAAGATTTTATCGACAATTTCTTCATAATTATCATTATCATCTTTCTCTTCATAAGTTGAAGTTTCATCAACAGGAATGATCCCACCGTCTGCTTCTGACTTCCATCCCAGCCAATGGCTCATGCAGGTTCTTATATCTGATTCAGTCGGACTCCAGCGCATTGACTCGATGATAGAGGGTACAAACAGTAATTCTCCTAATAAACCCAATGATGTACTTGAGCAGTTTGGATAAGGTTCAAATAGAATATCAACCAATTCTGCTTCGCCAATCACTTCAGGGCTTATCATAATTCGGTCGTTTCCTGCCGTCATCAAATTTAGCATTTCAGTGCTAAAATTCGTTCTTGAGGGGATTTTATAAATTCTAAGCTTGGGATCACGAGGTACTGGTTGATTGCAATAGACTTCTCCTATGTCACTAAGCAAGGTTGAAAAATAATGTTGGGTGAAAACAACGAAAGCTGAATATGACATCTTAATTAAATTTGATCTTAGAGGTCTCTATAACTTGATTTTATACTCAGGAGTAAAAGAGACAGGCGTTAAGATACTCTTTCAATCCAATCAAAAATTTGGCTCAATTGATCAAGATCTATTAACCCGTAGTTCCATAGCGATACGGGCAATTCGGTCACTTTTGCATCTTGACCACGACTTGCTAGCGCGATCGCACTTTCGGCTATCCCTAGCTCTTGCTGCAAATACTGGATAAATCGGCGGTCGTTCACGGCTTTTGATGTTTGAGGCTTTGGGCTTGGATGTCCCATACGTTACTACATTTGGAACAGGATGCAATAGATTTTTACGTTTCTATGACTATTTCGGCTGGTTGGGGTGGGTTTTTGGCTATTTTAGTTTCCGGTGAAGAATTTCTTCAGGGCGTTGTAGGGCACTCTCCCGGCTTTTTCGAGGGTGTTTTTGGCATCGTTCCCGGTTTTGCCGAGGGTATCTTTGGCATCATGTCCGGCACCCGATAGGGTGTCTTTGGCGTCATGTCCGGCTTTCGACAGGGGTTTTTCGATTCCTTCCCCAGTCTGTTTCAGAACTTGCACGAATTCCCCTCGTGCGATCGCAGGTGTCCCAACTATCCCTAGCGCAATCATGATGACGATGACTCGATGTTGCATGATGTGGCTCCTGCTATGGGGTGATCGCACTACCTACGCTTTCCGGTTGGGTCGTGGTTGATGCGGCTTTTGTTCCCGATTTTAGGCGTTTAGGGCTTATACAATTAGGGTGGTTTATACGGTTCAGGTTCGCAAGGATCTCCGGTTTTGGCACTATGACGCTCTTTGGACGGGCTGAGATTATTAATCGATTTCGCGATCACATCCATAACGGCGATCATGTTCGTCTGTCTTCGGATGACTTGGATGGCCTGATTGATTGGTTTGTTGATGAACTGGCTAGGACCACTACGGAACAGGAGATTCGGGCGCTCTGTGAGGCTGAAATTAGGCTGCTGGAGGAGGGTTATCCTCAAGCTTCTGTGGCGAAGTACTTGTCCCGCTATCGCAAGGCGATTGAAAGGGCGATCACTGATGGGGTGATTGGACTGGATGAAAGGAATAGCCATCGGTTCATCCATCAGCAGCGGGTGACTGGGATTCAGGAGGAACGCTTTGAACATTGGGCCTTGACGTTCCTCAAGTATTCGCAGGAGG
>JBAVRC010000473.1:0-1615 GCA_049694615.1 Thermosynechococcaceae cyanobacterium
GGTCTCGCTAATTTTATTCGCTTTCTCGCCAGCGATCGCCAAGTTGCAGATCGGATGGGGACTGCGGGACGACAGTATCTCCAAAAGAACTTCACACCAGAAATTATTGCCCAGCAGTATTTAAAGGTTCTGTCCCAATCTGGGTTGGACGCTCAAAAACAACCCGATGGCAAAACTTTAAACACGACGACACCTGGGTCGAAGCGATCATCCAGACCTATTTCAGGGCCAAAAAGTTGGCTTTCAAGCATCAAGCGATGAAAATTTTATTTATTGGAGATCTCAGCAGCTACGCACGAGCGAGACAACGGTTCTTAGCAATGCAGGATCTGGGACATCTCGTCGAGGGACGCTCATGGGTGCCCTTAGAAACTGAATTAATTCCTGGTTATAAACCCAATATCTGGCAACGTATCCGGCGTAAAATTGGCTACCCCATCGATACAGTTGGGATTAATCAGAACTTAATCCCTCATCTTGCTGAATTTCAACCCAATCTTTTATGGATTGAAAAAGTAATCACTATTTTGCCATCTACCTACAAACAAATTAGGCAACAATTTCCGAATTTAAACATCATCTATTATTCTGAAGATGATGTTTATCTCTTCGATAATCGTTCGATCTACCTGAAACATTCATTCCCCCTGTTTGATACGGTCTATACCACCAAGCCCCGTAACGTCCAAGAACTTCCTAGAATTGGGGCAAAAAATGTCGTTTGCATCTTTCAGGCGTATGATCGAAATGTACATCGTCCCATGGCCTTAAGTACAGAAGACCGACAGCGCTGGGGAGCAGAGGTTGGTTTTGTTGGCTTTTTTGAACGCGATCGCGCTGAACAAATGCTATACCTTGCCCAGCAAGGCATTAAGGTCAGAATCTGGGGCTTTAACTGGCAAGATTGGATGAATCGACATCCCAATCTGATCGTGGAAGGAACACCCGTTTTTAACGAAGACTTTGTAAAGGTTTTAAATGCAACCTGCATCAACCTGAATTTTCTGAGAAAGGCTAATCGCGATCGCCATACCAGCAGAAGTTTAGAAATTCCCGCTTGTGAGGGGTTCATGCTAGCAGAACGGACTGATGAACATTTACAGTTATTTGAGGAGGGTAAAGAAGCTGAATTTTTTAATTCTCCTGAGGAGTTGTACCAAAAAGTGAACTACTATCTCACGCACGATACTGAACGGCAACAAATTGCAAGAGAAGGGCGAAATAGATGTATTCGAAGTGGATATAGTCATCATGATCGGTTAACCGTCATGCTTGAAAAAATTGAGTCAAAACCCTCCCTTATCTTCACCCATTGAACCATGGAGACAAAAGAACTCATCATTGAAGCAGGTCGAGCCAAGACTCAATATTGGTTCGACCTATGGCGTTACCGAGAATTGTTTTATTTCTTGGCATGGCGCGATATTTTAGTGCGGTACAAGCAAACTGTAATTGGCATTGCTTGGGCATTAATTCGACCTTTTTTAACCATGGTTGTGTTTACTGTGGTATTCAGTCAATTTGCTAAACTGCCCTCTGGGGGAGTCCCATACCCCATCCTGATTTTTGCAGCAATGCTTCCCTGGCAACTGTTCTCGAGTGCCTTGGTCGAATG
>JBAVRC010000474.1:0-3822 GCA_049694615.1 Thermosynechococcaceae cyanobacterium
TATTTCAAGGTTTCAATCGGTTGCCACTGGGCGTTTAATGAATATTTATCGTATCGAACGTATGCTAGGTTTCCAGAGATTTTCTCGATTGTGCCGTTCCCAGCCGATGCATTGTGAGTGTTCAAAACGCGGTCTCCTGCTGCAAGTTTTTCCATTTTTGGCTCCTAATTAATCTATAAAAATCATAACGCTGTCATGCTGCTGAATCATCCCTTGACTTAAATAGCGGCAATTCAGCTAACCGCACGGACTCCTCCAACATTAAAGAATCGCCCGATGCATTCCCAGTAATGTCTTGATAGATGCTATCGATTTGTTGGAGGTAGTATTGAACCCAATAAGGTTCGGTGTGAGTCTCTAATCGAACGCTCTTTAACGCCTTACCAGACTTTTTATGAAACCGTTGCTGTTCGGTGTACCAATAGGACACGCGATCGCCCACTTTGCCAAACCCTAAAGCAATCAGATTCTTTTCAGCCGATCCAATCTTGCGGGTGACAGTGAGCTGTTCTACAGGGATGGTTCGAGACGCGATGGAGTCTCTGATGGTGTTGTAATAGCGGTTTGCTGACTCTGGGGAATCGGTGAAGTAAAGCCTCAGGAACTCAACTGGAAAGTCACGCTCTAGAGGATAGCGATCGCGCTTCCTAAACAAGCCCTTAACTGAGGTTTGGCCGTTGGGATGAACAATCACATAGGACTTAGCTTTGGGGGCATATAAACCGCAATTTTCAAGCTCTAGCTCAATGTTTATGCCAGAAGGCAAAGCATCTTGCACCAGTTCATAAACCGCCTGGGGTTCACTGTGACTGAAGAAAATACCATCGGTATCTACCTCGATCACGGTTGCATCGCAGGATGAGACAACATCCATCATGAGGGTTAGGATTTTTCGACCATAGGCCGTTACACGGGCAGCGGCTTCATAGTCATTGAACGGGTAACCGCCCGTGCCCAGAAATCCATAGGAACCATTGATGAGGATTTTGAGAGCCTTTTCTTGAAAGGATGCTGATTTGTTGCCTTGTTTGGCCTGTTCCTTGAGCTTTAGACGCTCCTGAGTCATGTAGGCCATCACACCTAAGAACCGATGTTCAGAGTCTTTTCTGGAACAAACGCCATAACGCAACATGATGCTGGGATATAGGCTGGACACGTCAATTTTGGCAACGTTGTTATGCAATCCAGGGGCCAGCAATTCGACCTTTCCTCCTTTGTATTTCAGCGGCTCATCGGCAACTGGGGTGTGGTCTGGCAATAGACTTTCATGGATCTTTTGTGCCTTCAATGCTGGGGATGCGATCGCCAGTTCCTGAAAGGTCAACCCTGGCACATAGGCCATCTGGTAATAAACCACGGGCAGCAAGAAATCAGCCAGTAGCGCGGTGTCCTCAAGGTCATCGGTCAAGTATTGGCTGAGGTTTGAAATGTCTCCAGACTTCCAGCTTTGCTGAATCTCATCGTTGCTCAGCTCAAGGCGTCTCTCATCTCGCAACCCCAAGGCAATGACTGATGATTTGAGACCATAGCTGGTCAGTTTTGCTGCTTGTTTGTCCCAGATGGCGATCTGTTGGAACGTGTCTAGGATATCGACGTTATACCAATAAACCGGAGTGAATTCGATGGGCCTCCCATTCACAGATGAGGAGGTGATAACACGCGCCTTTCTGCCTAATCTGAATGGGTGTGTTATGCCCAACCGTTTAGACCGCGCCATGATGAACGGTATGTCAAACCCAACCAGGTTATGACCGATCAGACACTCCGGTTTGTTTTTTCTTAGAAGATCAAACAGTTTTCTGAGAATGGCTTTCTCGTCTGGGTCAGTCAGGATGGTCTTTTCACCTTTCTCATCCATCACCCCGATCATGATGATGCGGTTTTGAATGGGATCCAACCCAGTCGTCTCAATGTCGATAAAAATCTTGGATAGGTGTTCATAGGGCTTGAGCGTTGTTGTAGGTTTCCACTGGGGTGGCTGGATGGGCGGATCATGATTCAGGTCGAGCCGCTCAAGGTCTACATCGATCCGACCATCAGAAATGCTGATTGCGTCTCTGGGGTTAGAGGGCGTCGGCGCTGATTCAATCGGTTTATCGCCCTGGTCATCGTCGCATCGTTCAACATCGGCACTCATGACTGGAGCTGGCTTATTTAGGCCATCGAATAGAACAAGAAAGCCACCTGAGGTAATTTTTTGCACGACACCTTGATGACCCCCCTTCAGATAGAAGACCTCGCCATCAAGGTTACGGTTTGATACAACCGTCTCGATAGCTAAAAGCAACCTGACGCGATCGCCTATTTTTATCGACTCGTGTTTTGGGCCTTCAGACGGTGTGGATAAAAATTCTCTAATATTATCTCCATTTCGCTCTCGATTGCTCCGATTTACTGCGGTGTTTAATTTTGAGTCATCGGGTTCTGGATTTTTATTCTCTAGATCCGTGGTGCAAATGGTGCACGAATTTCCAAGACCCTTGTCCTGAGTGTGTTCTAAGCTTTTCCGATGTGGTGCAAAATGTGGTGCGCGTGCACCATCAATGTGGTGCAAAACTTGAAAATCATCATTTTGCACAATCGGGGGATGAATAGTGTCATGGTCCTCAGACTCAACTTTTGCACCAGATCCGTGGTGCACGCGCACCACATTTTGCACCACGCAGCTTTCGGTAGAGTCTTTATTTGTCAACGGTTCTGGAGGTTTTGTACCATTTGCACCATCAATGTGGTGCAAAATTTTTATTTGGTAATCTTTACCTGGCTGTCCGTTATCGATTGCGTACCCACTGGCGACAACCTGTTCCATAAAATTACGGGTCTGTTCTGCGGTTGGCTTGGGTTTAGGCGACCACCATCTAGTGACGGCGCTGGTCTTAACCCATCCAGATTCTTTGAATCGTTCCACAAACTTGGCAAGCCGCGTCATCTGCGGTGAATCCGTCACCCCAAAATCTGAATAGATGCTGAGTATTTGGTGTAAACCCCATTTGGTGTAGTCGACCGCGCCTTGTAAGGTTTCAGCGCTGATTAACGCTGATGGTGTGGCTTCGCCGCTAACGGCTGCATTAAAGCAGTGAGCGACTAGAGCTATCCTTGCGGCTCTAGCCCGTGCCTTACGAAACAGCGCTCTCTTTGCTGGGTGGTCGTGCTTGAATCGCTCATCTTCTGTAAACTCATGCCATTCTTGCCAAATTTTTCGAGAGTTTGGGGCGAGTGAATATTCAATCGCTGGATAGGTGTTTAACATGCGGTATGTGCTGGACAGCGTTTGTTCTAGTCCAGTGTCGTAATCATCACGCCAATCAATGCATGGCATCCGAGAATTGCGCATCTTTGAATAAAAGAAGCGAGTCCAGAACCCATCAACGTGTTCTATTTTTCCCATCACGTCGTATAGCACCACATGCTGAATGCCGCCCATGACAGGGATACAAGTTTTCTCAATAAAAATGGGGTCGCTGGTTCTTCTAGAGATGTCGAGTTTGTGGCCGTCGTATAACGACAACCATTCCTGCCTATCGTTCCCTCCAGACTTTTTGAACTGCCCCATGCCTTTTATCATCCCGGCCAACTCGTCAGCAGAGACTAGCGCTCCATGCTGCGGGTAGGGCTGCAATGCATGACCAATGGACTCCTGAGTGAAGTTAGAAAAAGCGAAACGTCGCATCCCCTTCGGTTCGATGGGCTTCTTACCGCGATCGCCTTTTTTCTGTTCTTCCCACTCGCAAAGGTCTTGCTCATATTGGGCTTTGCGTTCCTGGTACTCCCTGTATGCTTCAGCCTGCATCGCGGTTAGCGGTTGGGTCAGCATTTTCAGAA
>JBAVRC010000475.1:0-1963 GCA_049694615.1 Thermosynechococcaceae cyanobacterium
CACTTACACCATATAATTGCTGTTTGTTGGGAGCGAAACTTAATACCCGTAAAGAGGGAGCTATCGATTCGAAGGAAACAACTCGTTTTCCTGAACTTTTAGTATTAATGTCGTACGATAGCAGTCGAGGTGTGGAATGATGCCGATGTTGGCCAGTTTTGCGCATTAATAACCAAAGCTCGCTCCCGTTAGGATTAATAATACTCTCAATACTGTCGGTAATGCTTAGTTCCGGCATATTTAGCAAGCTAGGAATTTCAGTCGTGTTGATCTTTGTGCTACTGAACATCACTAAACGAGGTCTGTTGCCCTTAGGCGAAGCAATGGTGGGTGTGATCGCTAGTACAAATAATTGATTTAAAAGTCGGCTAAAACCCGTCACTCTTTCATTAGGGTTCAGCGTTACTCCAGGAACAGTTGATAGCAGTGTATTTGTCTTCCCCGTCTGTAAATTTAGTGTCAACAAAGATAGTTTATTCGATCCCGGAACGGTTGTAATACCGTAGATTAGCCTTGACCTAGAGCTCTGGCCTTTGGCAAAAGACCCTTCCAAAGATTCTCCAGCGATAGTTGTTAAAGCTGAAAAAATCAAGATTTTTCCAAATTTTCGCCGAGATACTAAAAAATTATTATCCATACTTTAATTTGCCTAAGTGAGATGAACCCAAATTGCCTTGGATGGGATGCTTTTCCGATTGACGATAAAGAGCATATACCATCCTGATGGAGCTAGATTAGAATTGCCTATAATTTGTACTTGGAGTTTATTGTTGTTTACCGTAAACGGTAAATCAATCAGCCGTTGTTCTACATCAACGGAGTGAGTTACTGCACTGGGTCTGATTAACTCGACCCATTTAATATCAGAGGTTTGAGTTGTCTCAATCGTTATAGTTTGATTGTAGGAAATTTCAACACCTGTGAGGTTGGCAGTAATGACAGGGCGCTGACCTTTGAAGAGATAAGGTGGACTATAAATCTCCAATCGGTATTCATAGTCCTTCGAATCTACATTCGAACCCGCGCTCAGTACTCTACCGTCCGGGAGCAACAAACCCACGGAATGGTAGAGTCGCGGGACAGAGGCTGAAGCTAAAGTTGTCCAAGTTCCGTTTCTAGGGTTATAGAGTTCAGCAGCAAATACAGCATCAGGTTTTGAGTTTCGGATCCGTGTACCCCCCGTAACCAGAACAGTCCTATCCGGCAAGATAATGGCTTGATGATCACACCGACCGAAACGGAGTGGAGGTGCGCTAGTATAAACTGGAGCACTACTTTTTAAGTCGACAACATTAACGCGTCTCGATGTTGGTTCTGTTTGTCTTTCGCTGTCATAACCTCCAATAAACATGATCTTTTGATCTTGAGCTGGAGGTAACAAAACTACACAAGCATATTTACTAAACGTGGGATTGACTAGGCCCTTGACAATTTTCTGGGTAATAGGCTGAGAGAAACTAGAAGGAAGGGTAATTATAAAAGCTTCTCCGTTATCTCTATTATTTCCTGGGCTAAATAATCTCCCATCTTCTAACAATAAAATAGCTGTATAGTTAGGGTAAGAGATAGTAGTGGGGGAGGTGAACGATCTCCAACCTCTAGGGGTAAAGATCTCGGGCACCTTATTGAGCAAGCCATTTTCGTCGAAACCGGCAACTGCAAGAATTCGGCTATCGCTTAGGCGCGTGAGTGTTGGATACCACCGACCATGGTCCATGTCATACAGTTTCGTCTGCCATTTCAAAGTTCCTGCATTAAAAATGAACGAACTCGGCAAACCTAGGCTGGGATTTAATGCGATTGTTCCCCCGGCCACAAAAAGATTCCCGTTAGGCAAAAACGCATGGCCGCAGCAAAAAAAGTCATAGGGTATGCCCGATGGCAGTAAGGGGGTAAGAGGTTGAGTAAACGAATTACCATTCGTGTAGTCCCAGATAGCACTGCAGTCTGGACAATCTTGTCC
>JBAVRC010000476.1:0-11311 GCA_049694615.1 Thermosynechococcaceae cyanobacterium
TGAGGCATTAGGCAATACCCTTGTGGATCTCAACCAGCCGGAAGCTGCCTTAGCCGCTTATCAAAAAATGGTGGCTGCAACCCCCCTGTCGAGTTGGGTGGTTCCAACGCGCAGACAAGCTTCCCCCTACCGAAAGTTAGGCACAGCCCTAGCCCGTTACCAACGTCAGGAGGAGGCGCTCGCCGCCTTTCAAAAAGCGGTGACCCTAGATCCCCCCCAGAAGAAAGCCACCCCATCCGCCCTAGATGCGCAAGCTTATCGAGAACTCGCTGATGCCTTACGACAGCAAGGCAACCTCGAAGCCGCCAAGACTGCGTTTGAAACCGCGCTCAAGTTAGACCCTGATGACACGGAGTCTTATCGAGCCTTGGGTCGGCTTCACCTTGCCCTCAAACAGTCTGATGCCGCGATCGCCGCCTATCGTGCGCTACTCAAACGCAACCCGAAAGATGTAGAGGCATTGTTGCAAATGGCCAAGATCCTCACTGAGCAAAATCATCTGGATGAGGCAAAGGGCCTGTTCCATCAGGTGATTGCGCAACATCCCCTAGCCCAAGAGGCCATCGCCCCCGCCCATGATGGTCTGGGTCTGATTTGGATGAAGCAAAACAAGCACGCTGAGGCGATCGCCGCCTTTCGTAAGGCCGTTCAACTTCATCCTGGTTATGCCGATGCGTTCGGTCATTTAGGCGATGCCCTGGTTCAGCAGAATCAGCCCGATGCGGCGATCGCGGCCTACCAACCTTTTCTAGACCTCTACAAAGATGCGGAAGTCTACACCTACTTTGGTAACTTCCTCAGCCGACATAAACCGCTTGTACCGAAGGCGATTGCTGCCTATCGCAAAGCGATTGCTCTAGATGCCAATTTTACCCCCGCCTATATTGGCCTAGGCAAAGCTTTAACGCAGCAGCAGCAGTTTGATGCCGCGATCCAAACCTATCAAAACGTGATAAATATCATCCCCTCAGCCGCTGCCTATCATGGATTAGCAATGGCGCTTATGGGGCAAAATAAGCGGACAGAGGCGATCGCTGCCCTTAAACAGGCGATTGCGGTCGATTCAGAGCATGCTGCTGAAGCACAACAAATGCTACAGGAGATTGAATTGTTTAAGCAATCTCCATAAACATCGGGTAAAGACAGAAGACCCAATTTTTCCCGTAAGTGCATCGCGGTGGGAAAAATTGGGGAAGTTAAACGGGTTGTCTCTCATTTAGGAGAGGCAACCGTTCTCATGCAGAAAATACAACTGCTTATAGGGGCGCAAAGCTTGCACCCCTATAAATATCCTAACTTAATCCGAGTCGCCTTCTTCACCGATCTGTTTGAGGTGAATATGCTTGTATCCCAGTTTGATTTCAAACTCATCGCCGACATTTAACCCCATTTCCTGGGTATAGGCAGAGCCAATGACGATTTGTCCGTTCTTATGGACGCTGACTCGATAGCTCGCTTCACGCCCTCGACCATCTTTTTCTTTGCCCGAATCAAGAGAAACCCCTTTTGCATCAAGGACAGCATTCAGGAATGCACCGATGTTTACACGCGCTTGATCATCCTTGGTCGTGCTAACATAGCCACATTCGCGAGCTTTTTCTCGACGAGACAGGGTTGGTATTTCCTTGAGTTTTTGCAGCAACGCTTTCCCGGATAAAGGCTGGGTTCCATTTTTGGTCGTCATCTAATCAAGATATCCTGTACCTAAGTTATTTCTGGAGAGATTCTTGAATTATATATTACTTTGCTTTATTTTTGAAATAACCTCAATCGATCCAATTTGCCCAATTAAGCTATCTAAATAATGAGATCGCGACGGACCGACTTTTTCGCATTAAGGTTTGGCGTCCGGCGAATGGCTGCAATGGCCGCAAATGACTTCCCAGGGCTGACGGTGGGGACATGCATCACTAGAATCTACATGGTTTCCCTGTCTTTGGGGCATGTTCTTCTCTAAGTTTTGTAGATCTGCTTCTCGACACAGCTAAATTCAAATTGGGGTGCGCTTTCTCACCCCGAGCAACCACCTCTGCAATAGGGGCGATGGTTGCCTTTAAGACGCAATCCACTTCGCTTCTTTCTGGGATACGTCTGCTTTCTCGATGATCGCATCACTGCATCTAGCTCGCTCCGTGGGATTTCCCAGGCACTCCCGTTGTGAATTTTAGCCTAAATTTCCTGTAAATCAATGGCTACTACATTTTTTTGTTTCCAGATAGTAATATTTCGTAGCAGTTAGGGTTCAAATCTTGGAGGGTTGCCCCGAACCCTGCAACGGATTCCGTGCGCGATCAGGTTTGTTTGAGACTAAGCGGCTTTCCCGCCCTCTAGAATTTTCGAGGAACGTAGATTGGTTTTAAGCGGGCTGAGATAGGGGTGGGTGTTACCATTTGGCACAGAGGAGTCGCGATTTTAACTGGCGCGATCGCGCCTAGTGCTTTGTCAAGATTTAAACCGGGGATGTAGAGAGCTAAGTTTGACGCGGGCATCTTCAATTTTAAAGTGCCAATCTACTCTCCGTTGTTTGTCGTTACTGGCTTGCTCCCAAGCCGTAACTTTCTTGGATAGGTATTTAACGTCACCCCATTGGCGATCCTTCCTTCAACCATTGCCGCATCAGAGAACTCAGCTCATTTTCAGCAATATTTAACCAACTTCCATACTTGGGTGTGTTGGGGTTAAAGTGAAGCCTCAGTCCACTTTTCCAGTGCACCTGATCGCAACTGTTCCAAAACCTGCCTTGCTGCTAGATCCTTAGCCCGTTGCTTTTTCATGGCCCACCCCGTCCCTGTTGCTTGCTCTGCCAACGCACCCACCTTGCACAAGCAACAAAACCCACCATCCTCCGCCTCAAAATCGTATGCCGGACTGGCCCAACGTAAGCCCTGGCACAGTTCATTCAGCAAGCTGACACAGTTTTGCCCCTCCTGGATCGGCTCGGCCAGAATGGGATGGATAAAGATCGGTTTTGGCTCCTCATCCCACGCTGCAACCACCACTGGAACTGATTCAATTGGCTCCGACGCTACAGTCATGGGTTGAATCCGTTGGTCCGGCCCAACCAACGTATTTTGGATATAGGCTTCAATCCACGCTAAACAAGCCCCATGTCGAGATCCTTGCTTACGTGGATTTTCAGCCGGGTGAACCGTTGTCCAAGTTGCTCCGGCGAACGCAACCTCCAACCAGGTTGTAAAGGGTTGTCTGGATGCCAGCTCAACATAGTTGAACCCATCCCAATTCGCTTCTTGGTTAGCGGCGATCGCAATAATACTGGGGGCATCCTGAACCCGATCTCTCAGATGGGAGTAGGTTAATTGCCGCAGTTCTGGGTCAGCGCAACGGAACAGTAGCACGTATAAATCCTGGACCATCAACGTTCCTTGGGTGATGCGAGCCAGCAGTTCACTGCGGATGGGGTCTAGATTTTGTTCACTGACGGCATGTTTGAGGAGTTGACCAAACGCCTTGTCCGTCAACTTATCCAGCGCTTCGGCGCATTGAATTTGGAGTTTGTAGAGCTTCTTGCGCTGGGCTTTGAAATATTCGCCAGACGCTTCTTCATAACATTTGGTCGTTTCGGCAATATGTCCGCTCAGTTGCTCTAAATCGGTTTGACGATAGGGCAGGGTTTGCCCCTTAAGTTTGGCTTTGACAATGCGATGGTTCACCAAGTCTGCCAGTCGGCGGATGGGCGAGGTGAAGTGACAGTAGGCGTTTAAGTTTAGGGCAAAGTGGCCAATCAACACCGGACTGTATTCAGCACGGTTGAGCCAGTTGCTCAGTTGTTGTCGTACAGCGGTTGTTGATCCAAGCGTCAGCATGGCCTGATACATGGCCGCTCGATTTGGGGCGATCGCCCTAGCGGTGTGGTTACGATACAACGCTGGAAGATCGGCATCCGCCAACCATTGGGCCACGGCCCGATTCGCCAAAATCATAAACTCCTGAATAATCAAATGGCTGTTGTAACGCCCCTCTGCCGAGGTCATGAGGCTGCCATTTTCATCCAGCCAATCCCCCGTAGCTGTTGCAATGCCGCCGATCGCCCCTGTGGCTTGTCGGTGTTGATGGAGGCGGTTGGACCAGACATGGGCCATCTGCAAGGTGGCTTGAAAAGCCGAGGTGGTGTCCGTCAAGATGGCATCGGCCTCTTTGTAGGCAAACTGCTTGCAACTCGCCAACCAAGACTCGAACAGGTCAACCCGCTCAATTTCCACCTCTCCATCCAATGCAATTTGGACCGTGAGGGTGGGCCGATCTTGTCCTTCCAATAAACTGAGTTTGTTTTCCGATAAAACGCGGGGCAACATGGGGTCGTTGCCCTTACCAAAATAACGAGTCTGGGTTCGGGCGATCGCCGCTTTATCCAACATCGACCCGATGGGAATCAGCTCGGCCACATCGGCAATGTGAATCGATAAGATTGCGCCGTGGTCGGTCGATTCAATCCAGATCGCATCATCTAGATCCAAGGAATCGGGACCGTCGATGGTGAACCCCTGAACCTGAGGGCGATGCCACAACGTATTCGGTAAGGCAATTTCATGAGCCTCGGCGATCGCGGCAGCCGGGTAAATCGTGGAAAAACGCATGGAACGGGATGACCCACTGAATATAATGTGGGAGCGTTAGATGTTAGGGAACAGAAGCCTATTCTGACACCTCCTTTGTTATTCTAAGGATTCGCGCAAATAGCGATTGGCCCAAATGGCGGCTTGGGTGCGATCGCGCAAGTCCAGACGGCTCAAAATACTGGTGATGTGGTTCTTGACCGTTTTCTCGCTAATAAACAGGTTTTGGGCAATTTCGCGGTTACTGCTGCCTTGGGCAATGAGGTTTAAGATTTCCTGCTCCCGTGGGGTGAGTTCGGCCAGCTCCGGCGGTTTTTCGGTGGTCGGCGCAGTGAGTTGGGCAAATACCTGATGGCCCACCCCTGGACCCAGTTGCAAAAAACCCTTGTGGGCCGCATGAATAGCCTGGACCAAATCCTCTGAAGCGGTGCCTTTGAGCAAGTATCCGACGGCTCCGTAGCGTAAGGCTTGGACAATATACTCGTCTTCAGCAAAGGTGGTTAATACCAAGATTTTGGTTGCCGGAAAGCGATCGCAGATTTCCTTTGTCGCGGCAACCCCATCCATAATGGGCATCCGCACATCCATTAAGACCAGATCCGGCTTCAGATCGGCCACTGCTTGCACCGCCATTTTGCCATTGTCGGCCTCCCCCACCACTTGCAGATCCGGTTCAACGCTGAGGAGGGCTTTTAAGCCGCGTCGAATTAAGGGTTCATCGTCTGCCAACAGGAGTCGAATCATAGGAGGTTTTCTTCCAAGGGGAGGGGAATCAAGGCTTGGATCTGACACCCTTGTCCAGGGGCACTGTTTATTGTAAGTCGCCCGCCCAAGGCCACAGTCCGTTCTTTCATGCCTTGTAAGCCAAATCCGGTGGTGTTTTGTGCTGGGTCAAATCCTTGGCCATCGTCTCGGATGCAGAGTTCCAGAGTGCCGGGACGGGAGTGGGCGATCGCAATCTCCACGGTTTTCGCTTCAGCATATTTGGCAATGTTGGTCAGGGCTTCCTGGACAATCCGGTAAAGGGCTGCTCCGATATCGTTGGGAACAGGTCCGGGAAGCTGTATGGTCACGGTTGGCGAAATGCCCGTCGATTTTTGCAAGGATGCGATGAGGGGGGCGATCGCCATTTCGATGGACTGGCCCTGCACTGGATCAGTGCGTAACGTCCCGACAGATTGACGCACTTCCTCCAAGGCAATGCGACCGAGGGTTTCAGCCTCTTGCAGGAGAACTTGTGCTTCGGCTGGGTCTTTGATCCAGAGTTTATGAGCAGCTTGTAAATGCAAATTTAAGGCCGTTAGGGAGTGACCTAAGGCATCGTGAATTTCGCGGGCAATGCGGTTGCGTTCTTGCAGGGTGGCTAGATCTTCAATGCGTAAGGCGTATTGCCGGAGTTGGGTATTGGCGGCTTCCAACTGACAGCGGCTGCGATAGTCCGATAGCCAAGCATCCAAAAGCAGTTGTAAAAAAATTAACACCAATCCCACTAACAACACGACACTCCAGACAATGCCCTGAATGTTTCCGGCGAGTTCCGGCGATAAAGCATTCAAAAAGAGCGATCGCAGACGTTGATGCTGCAACAGGGTAAACCCAACAAAAGCGATGATCGTAAACCCATGACGACTGGGTTTTTCCCATAGCAGTGCATTCCGCACCACGAAAACCACAAATAGCATCGAAATCAAACGCAGTCCGCCGATACCCGCTGCTACGCCAATTAGGCTGAGTTCGGTCAGGCTATAAACGACTTTTAGCAGGACTGTTGCCTTCCGAGGTAATTTCAGGCCCAAGGCGGCAAACCCCGCGATACAGATGAAATTGAGAAGCGGCAGGCGTTGCACATTTGCCAAAGGACTATCGATTACCTCTGAGATCGCCACGATGCCCAAAAGTGTCCATTCCAAATAGGTCAAAAACTGTCGGGGTGGGTTGGGGAAAGGCTGATGCATGGTTATGGCGATCGCATTTGCTTTGAGCCTAGCGAACGGTTGACTGGACTGTCTCTAGGACAATAGTCCCTAGACAAGAAAGTGATATAATTTCCGTATACGTATACGTATACGGAAAGATGCACAAGAAACTCACTATTAGTATTGACGAGCAGGTTTACAACGGGCTTTACCAAGTCGTCGGGAAGGGTGCGATTAGCCAATTCATTGAGAATCTAGTTCGTCCACATGTGATTCAGGATGATCTGGATGCGGCCTATCAACAAATGGCTGACGATAAAGACCGTGAAGCAGAGGCTTGGGAATGGGCTGAGGCTTTGATTGGAGACTGTGATCCATGAATCGAGGAGACGTGTGGTGGATTAACTTTAATCCATCGATTGGGGGTGAGATGCAAAAAGAACGACCTGCGATCGTGATCAGTAATAATGCTGCAAACCGCAACCTGAATCGAGTTCAGGTGGTTCCGATCACGAGTAATGTGGCTCGACTCTACCCCAGTGAAGCAAGGGTGACGTTGCAAGGTCGCCCCGGAAAGGCAATGGCGGATCAACTCACAACGGTTTCTAAGCAAAGACTGCTGAAAAAAGCAGGAGAAATTACGCCTGAAGAACTCGCTGCTGTAGAGCGAGCTATCCGAGTGCAACTTGGACTGACCTGAAAATGGCTTGGTTCAGATAGCGGAACAGCGATAGTCACGAACAGGGAAGGGTTCAGGTAAGATGTAGTACATTTGTAGGGGCGCACGGCCGTGCGCCCCTACACAACGGTGTGGTCGATTCATATAGGACTTACCGTGACGGCAACATCACAAATTAAGCAGAAGACGTTAGAAGGCTGGGCTGAAGAGGTTGCAGTAAAATACCCAAAATTTGATTAACTTGGTTAATGTAATACTCGATGGCATCAATCGAAACCATGTTGCCCTCCAAACTTAGAAATTTCCAGTTTGTACCGCTTGTCACAGCGCCATAGATATAGTCAACTGCGTTGCCTGATCTCTGGTTGAAGATCTGCGCCGCTATCATAGCCGCAATGCACTGTCCTAACCCCCCCTTAATGTTTTCATTTTTCGCCTCAATGATAATCAGTACCGGGGCACTGATATAGTATTGCTCCTTAGAGCGGCTCAAAATAAAGTCGCAAAAGCCGATCAGTCCACTATTCGGATCAACATTAAATTCTGTACCAGAAAACAATCCAACCTGATAATTGCTCTGACGTCTCACTTCAGACAGGATGGGTGCAATCAAAAATTCGGAACGGGCTTTTTCTGTCCCAATCGCCGTAGCTAGAAGAATATTTTCTTCCAAGGTTGACATGAGGTGTTCAGAAGGTTCTATTCCTTGAATTGCCGAAAATAAATTATGTGATTCCTCCACCTCTAGGTCAAAGGTTTCACATACCTTCGCAAGGGTAAAATCACTGTAAGCCATATCCGTCCAATCCTTTTTTTGTTTGAAGTGTGTATGAATTAACCACTCAATATCAAGACGGCTTGGTGTTTTTAGGACTATAGTCCCAACCTGAAAGAGGACTTATGCCTCATGTGTCAAAGGGGTTGCTGTTCATAGGATAGACCTATCGAACACAACTTCAGGAGTTCATCCCATGAAATTCAAACCCCTTGCTTTACTCGTTGGTGCCTTGGTTGCCCTTACGCCCATCGCCATCCACACCGCCCAAGCGTTGCCCCCAAATGGCCCTGTTCTTGTAATGTTGCAGCAACTCAAACTTACCCCCCAGCAGAAGGATCAATTCAACGCCGTTCGCACCCAAACCCGTGAGGCGATCGCCCAAATCCTCACCCCGCAGCAAGAAGAGATCTTGAAAAAATCCCTGGAACAGGGGAAAACCCTGCGGGAAGCCAAGGATGCCATTAAGTTGACCGAGGCTCAGCAACAACAAATTCGTGAAACCTTGGCCTCAGCCTACGAACAAGGCAGTGAAATCCTCACCCCGCAACAGCGATCGCAGTTTTTCAAAACGCTGCAAGCTCGCTTACAGAGTGGCAAACCGGGCTTCAGATAAGTCTAATTCTCCACAATAACCGCTTCAATGTTTACCCATAAAGGAGTCCATCATGCAATCCATTCTTAAAGTTTCATTCATTGGTTTAGTCTTGAGTTTCAGTGCCCTTCCTGCTTTCGCGGGTCCCTTCGGCGGCACGTTTTCTGGGCGCGGCGGCATTGTTCCTAATGCTCAAGGCGGCTCGACCGGAGGCGCTGTATGGGATGCAACCGGACCCAATGGCGGTACCTCCACTGGAAAGGGCGGATTTACCACGGACGGTCAAGGAAATTACCAATACGGACGCGATCGCACCAGCACCAGTCCTAGTGGCCAAACTCGGAGCGTATCCGGTAGCAGCAGCGGCAGCTATGACCCAGAAACCGGGTTGACCAGTTCAGGAACCCACACCATCAACGGCTCGACCTATTCCACAACCACCAGTGGCGGAACAGCAACCGTTACGGACAGTGAGGGGGTCAGCAAAACTTACACCCGTCCTTTCCTGAGACGTTAAGGGGTGTGTTTGACCGGACAAAAGGATAGTAGCGGTTTGTGCATCAATTGAATGCAACATCTGGTAAGGACACAATTTTTGTGCCCTTATCGGTGTATTCAACGTCCATGCTGACCTTGTTGTTCTTGATCTTTAAGGAATAGGGGTGACGGCTAAGAGCTGTTCAATGAGGTGGGAGGCCGTTTGTCCCCCAGCGGGAATAATGCGATGACTTAACACGTAGGGCGCTAAAAACTTGACATCATCCGGCAAGGCAAAGGCTCGCCCGTTCAAAAAGGCGAAGGCTTGAACCGCCCGTTGCAACGTAACCGTGCCGCGTGGACTCACCCCCAACCGAATATCCGAGTTTTGGCGCGTTGCTCGCACTAAATCGAGCATATATTGTTGCAGCGATCGCTCCACCTGCACCGCCAGACAAGCCTCCTGCAATTGTCGAACTTGGTCTAGGGAAATACAAGGCTTGAGGGCACTGAGGCGTGGTCCCATTCGGGTTTGTTGCAACATCTGCATCTCTTCAGCCTCTGTGGGATAGCCCAAACTCAACGCCAAGGCAAAGCGATCCAACTGCGCCTCCGGGAGGGGAAAGGTGCCGTGAGACTCCACCGGATTTTGGGTGGCGATCACAAAAAATGGATGGGCAACCGGATAAGTGACCCCATCAATTGTGACTTGGGTTTCTTCCATCACTTCTAGCAGGGCCGACTGGGTGCGTGGGGTAGCCCGATTAATTTCGTCGGTGAGCAACACATTGGCAAAGACCGGTCCGGCCAAAAACTCAAACTTGCCCTCTTGGGGGTTCCAGATATTGGTTCCGGTGAGATCGCTGGGCAGCAAGTCCGGGGTGCATTGAATCCGCTGAAATTTGCCATCGATGGACCGGGCCAACGCCTTCGCCAGCAAAGTTTTGCCCACCCCCGGCACATCTTCGAGCAATACATGGCTACCGGATAACAGCGCCACCAAAACCAACTGAATCGCCTTGTGTTTCCCAACGATCACGGCATCCAGGTTGGCCATTAAGACATCTAACGAGGCATGGGCAACCGGCAATGGATCCGTGGATTGTTTCGGTAATGTATAAGCCATGTGTCGCCCCCTTGCGAAAAGATTGTCCATGGCTCTCCCGAACGAAAGAGCCATTGGGCTAGAACGATTCATTCACACCGTTACATCAAGTCACCTGCGATCGCGCGGCTTGACAATCGCGCTCAATTTGGGCTTTTAAGGCATCAAGGGACTCGAATTTTTGTTCCGGGCGCAGGAATTGTTCTAACTGTACGGTTACAGTATGCCCATAGAGGTCCCCCGACCAATCGAGCAAATGGACTTCGATGGTTTCCTGCTGTCCGTTGACGGTCGGTCGGCAGCCAATGTTCATGACTGCTTGTTGCGGTTGGGCGATCGCAGCCCCCTCAATCTGGACGCGATAGACCCCTCGTCGCGGAATAAACTTGTCTGGCGATACCTTGAGATTTGCGGTGGGAAACCCTAAAGTGCGTCCAAGTTGCTGACCTTTCTCCACGATACCGCTCAACGGATAAGGACGACCCAGCAACCGATTGGCCCGTTCAACGGCTCCGGTTTCCAGAGCTTGGCGAATCTCTGAACTACTTACCTGTTCTCCATTCCAAGTTTTTGGGGCCACCACTTGGACCGGAATGCCGAAGGTCGCGGCGATCGCCTGTAAATCGGCAGCAGTACCTGATCGTTGCCGTCCAAAACAAAAATTGAAGCCAACACTAATGGACTGGGCGTTTAGGTGTTGGACTAAAACCTTCTCCACAAACGCTTCTGGGGTTAAATCGGCTAGCGCTTGGTCAAAGGGCAACAAGACCAATTGTTGCACCCCTAAAGTTTCCAAGACCCGGACCTTCTCTTCTAAAACCGTCAGTAAGGGCTTGGGTTGGCCACTAAAAAAAACCTGGGGATGGGGATGAAACGACACCACCGTTGGGTAACCAGACCCCTTCTGGGCAAAGATGTTTTGGAGAACCGCTTGGTGCCCCAAATGAACACCGTCGAAATTGCCTAACGCCACCCGCGTCGGCTGCAATATTGTGTCTACGGACGAAGTTACCCACACAGTTCGTATAATGACATATTTTGAGATCAAGGAGAGACTGCTTGCCTTCAGAGAACGAGAACAGCCAGGGATTTACAAAAGATTGGACTCATATCCATAGCGCTTGATCCAATCCTGCGTTAACTCTTTCAAAACTTGCTTTTGATCGGGCAAAAGCAGATGACGCAATTCT
>JBAVRC010000477.1:0-2711 GCA_049694615.1 Thermosynechococcaceae cyanobacterium
ATGTAGGGGTGGGAATAGTGGTAGTGGTGAACTCGATCTAACAGCCAGAAGGCGATGACGGTTCCGGCTAAGTGAGCGGCAATCAGGGTGATATTGGCGAGTACCACAAAAACATCCATTGCCCGTACAATTTTGTTGGGGTCGAGAATAGCAATTCCAGGTGGCTGGGAGACGGTTTTTGCCACTAACACCCCTACGCTGGCACCAGAGCCAAACAGCGCCAGCAATATCCCCACGAATCCGATCAAAATCCCCAAGCGAAGCAGACGGATGGCACCGGATTTTCGAGGGTGTAGCGTCGCTCCGGGTTCGTGCATCAATCCTTTGGCAATGCGGATGTACCAAAAGCTGAACAGAATACCCAAAACGAGGAGCATAATCCCGCAAATTCCCCAGAAGATTGCAAATCCGCCGCCAGATGCCGCATCTTGGCTAAAAGCTCGTCCCGAGATCGCAAATAAAAGGGCGATCGCCGCCAAGAATGCCAGCACAAGCTGTAGGCAAAACCCAATCCATCCGTAGAAACGAAAAGTAGCGGCAAGCTTAATAAGCGGCGCTGGAACTTCAGCAGGACGATATTGCGTGAGCATGATAGTTGAAACCCTATAAAACGCAACGCGGAAGTTTATTCGGTCAATGCATCCTCCTTTTTTACACGCCAAGCGGTTTGGGTACCTAGCTTTCCAGCCTTGAGAAAGATCCAACACCCGCGCTGAAAAGATTCGCTCCCTTTGGGGCAGATTGGCTGTACGCCAATCAACTTTTGAATCTCTGCGCTAGTCAGCACCCAGCCCCCGGTATAGGCCCGTTCCAGTACTTCCATATACCAGAGTGGATTGGCGGGCGACTGGCTAGAAGGCGTTAGGGTTTCGCTCAGTTTAATTAATGCTGCGGCGATGGTTTCTAAACGACGATTGAGCCGTTCGTAGACCGTCAAATCCGATGGCGAAAAGTTAGGGATAAGAGCCTGGGCGGGGACTGGGTTCGCGGTTTCTGCTCGTTCTTTCTCGGGTACTGGCCATGAATGAGTTCCGGGCTCAACCGCTTCTTTAGACGGTTCCGCCCAGAAATCCTCATCGCCCTCAGCAGGGATAAATACATCGGGCTGGGGTTCTGGAGAAGCCTGGGGTGCTTGGCTTTGCGGCGGAGTCGCTTGCGTTGCAACAGGCGTATACTCGGCATGTTTCGGTTCTGGGTCTTGTTTCGGCATGGGTCGGACGTCATGCTGTTGTAGCCAGAGCCGATTGATTTCCGTTGCCCAGGTTTGCAAGCGAATAGCAGTATCCTGATCGCCGTTGGCATCCATTTGCGCCGCAGCTTGCTGCATCGTCCGGACTAATCCGGGACCGAGCAACACCTGATTTGCAGCTAATAGCTCATCCTCTCTGCCCTTGGGACAGACTAAGAGCGCTTCGATCAAATCCAGATAGGCTTGGGACCGATCTTCGTCGCCAGAGGTTCGGGTCGTTTGAGCGACAAACATGTGATAGATTTGAGCCGCCAGATTGTGCAGAAATTTTGCTTCTTTAAGATTGCCCTGGTTGGCAAGTTGAGCTGCAACTCGTTCCATAACCTGCACCAGTTCTGGAGTCACTAAAGCTTCATGTTGACGCAACAGAATCCATTCTTCTCCACTGGGGCAGGCCAGTAGCTTTTGAATCAGATTTATGAAGGATTGAAGGCGTTCTTGGTTCATAGGAGCTGAACTTCCACAGCTTTGTAACGCTACTTCTATCCTCCGCCAAAATGCCTTCGAATGGCTCAAGAATTAATGAATTGTAGGGTCAGGTTGCGATTCTTGATCCAAATCTTCACGCGCGCAAAATATTTAAAGCAAAACGACGAACTTCCTCACGCGCTGACTTAGTTCGCCCTTTTGCTTTGCATGTCTCCTAGCTCTCGGATGTTGCCCCTCGCAGACTTCATCCAACAAGCGGAGGCGGTTAAGTTGTTCAAGGTCTTCTCCTTGACTATCCTAGCGTTAACAGGTTGCGCAGACTTTTACTCGATCCGCCGACAGGCGTTTCTTCCTAGATCCTTGTCTGGCATTGCTTCTGGTCGGGAGCGTCGCCACTGTTTGCTATTCGACGGTTCTCTACGAACCCACCTATATATTATCAAAAATCCCAGCAAGGCGAAAAAAGAATTCAAGAAATCGACCGCCTGGATACCGTTAAGTCAGCGAAGGATAATAAGCTTTAATCTTTCTGTAGTAAAGCTTTGGGCTTTTTACCGATCAGGAAAACAGTGCCTCGGGTAGTGCCCAAATCTGCGGATGGAAGGAGGGATAGAGTCCTTGACACATTTGCTGATCCGTTGGCCTAAATGGGTAGCCAGAGTTGGGACGCAAACCTTGAGAACAGGGTCACGGATTAGAGCGAGGATTCAGCAAGAGCAAAAACTCATGTCGGAGGCCGTTCCTCCCCCGTCTGAGTCCAAAATAGGCGCGAATCGATCTGTATCGAAATTTTCTCCATTTTAAAAGCACCCATCTTAGGCCAAAGGTTGTTATTGGCGAAACATTTCTGTTGTTTAAGTCTGGATACTCAAAGAGTTGATTTTTATTACAAACAATTGAAGTGGGTACCAACTCCCCTACTCTATAAATAGAAGGGTGTACTGCGGCTTCAAAAAGCCTTTCCAGGGACATCTAACCCTGAAGTCGCGAAGCTTAAGTTGTATTTTTTGATAGTTCGCTCTCAGTTTTAGGC
>JBAVRC010000478.1:0-2006 GCA_049694615.1 Thermosynechococcaceae cyanobacterium
GACGGAATTGACAGATCCCTCATGACCTTTGAAGGGGTTGCCGATGAGTTGACCGGTGCTAGCATCCCACACCCGCACTGTCTTGTCACCACTGCCACTGACGATGCGTTTGCCATCGGGACTGAACGCGACGGATCTGACATAAGACTGATGAATGAATTGATTTCGTTCGGGGTTTTCCCGAATCGCATCTAGTAGACTGCCATCTACACTCTCAAATTGAGGTTTGTTCGGAAATTGAATCCAAGCGGATCGGCTTAAGCCCATTGCTGCAATGGCATTAATTTCCGCATTCACAGGTTGACTTGAAAGCAAGACTTGCGCATTGGCCACTAATTGTTCAACCCGTTGTCGTTGAGCCTGCTGCACTTGATATAACGCAATGATGGATGCTCCTGAAGTCAGCAATAGACCTAGGCTCATGGCACCTGTTAAAAGCCGTTGCTGCTGTTGTTGTTTCTTCGCTGCTTTTGCTGTTGCTTCTGTTAAGGCTCTCTCTGCTTGCGCCCTTTCCTCGGCTGCCTTCAATTTTGCTTCAGCAAGTTCCTGCTCCGTTTTTATCCGTTCCTGCTCTGCTTGTTTTCGAGTTTCTTCTTCATCCTCCGAAGCATTAAAAAACTCCTCTTGTAGCTCCGTTATATCGTTGCCTGCACGGTCATGAAAGCTTCGCAACAAATCTAAATCCGGAGATCGCCACAGATTCCCCTCCGGTCGCCCATTCTGTTCCCAAATCATTGCCGCTTCATCCAACCGCCGTTGAAACCGCAGATCGCTGCGACTGCTATCGAGCCAATCCTTCATCTGATCCCAGTGGTCGAATAGCGCTTCGTGGGTGACTTCGGCGGTCTCTGCTCCCGCATCGCCGGACAGGGTAATTAACCGGGCACTTGGGTCAGCAAAGCGGGCAATCACCTTTTCAACCTGCTCCAAATTGTCCCGGTAGGAAACAACCCGCTCCAACTCCGTTCGACGGCGAGTGTCCTTCGCCCCTTCCCCTAATTGCACCAGCCCTAAAAACACCCGTCGGGCAATCTCCTGTTCATCAGGCTTAAGGCTCTGATAGATTCGTTCGGCTTCCCCAGCCAAAGCTCCACCCACGCCGCCGATCGCCCTGAGCGTTTCTGCGGGTTCTTGTCCCTCGGCTAACCCCGCCCAAATCCGGGTCAAAGCAAACTGGAGCAGAGGCAAAGCCCCCTCCCGCTCCTCCGTTTGCTCAATCAGGAGACTGACCGTGCTCGGATCGAGGGGATGTCCGGCTAATTCTGCGGGTTTAGTAATCGCTTCTCGCAGTCCCTCGACCGTCATGGCAGCCACGAAGAACCCCTGACTAGCAATCAACTGATTCAATTGGGGATGCTTCTGAGTTGCCCCCAAAAAATCACTCCGCAAAGTCACGATCGCTGACACTCTTTTCGAGCGATCGCCTGACGCACACAGCAAATTCCTAATAAACGCATCCCGCTCGGCAGGATCTTCGCAGAGAGTAAACACCTCTTCCAACTGATCCACCAATACAATCAAAGGCTTATCCGCGATCTCCGGCAACGCATCCCCAATCCGGCGTAGACCGTCGTAAATTCCCTCCGAATTGACTGCTTTCAGTTCAGCCGCAAACTCACGGGTCTTGGCAACTGGGGTCGCATCGCCCGTCGCGATCCTGGCCAACACCGTCGCCAACGCTTCCAACGGATGACTCCCCGGCACCAACACCGCACCCCTGGCGCGATCGCGTCCTGGCAACGGTCGTCTGGCCAACGCTGGAATCAGTCCCGCCCTTGCCAGCGAAGATTTTCCAGACCCCGATGGCCCATAAATCGTGAGCAGTCGAGTCGCCGATTCCGCTTCATGTAAGGTTCTGAACTTCTTCCAAAGATCCTGAATTTGCGGATCTCGCCCAAAAAAGCGATCGCCATCGGTTTCATGAAAGGCCAGCAGCCCCTTGTAGGGATTCGGCCCAATCTCAGCGGCTTCAGGTTTAGCAGTAGACAAATCGAATTCAATGGGAG
>JBAVRC010000479.1:0-2079 GCA_049694615.1 Thermosynechococcaceae cyanobacterium
GCCAATGCCTGTTGCACCCTTGCTGGGGTAAGGAATCGGGGGGGTTGTGGCTCGGTTTGCGGCGATCGCGCGTTCCAAAGGCGACGGGCACCCCATAATATCGCCCCGGAGACGCCCACCCATCCCAGCATTGCCATAGGACCGGGTAAATGGTCGATAACGAATCCCAGGGCCAGAAGACTAACGCCGCCGCCCCATAGAATTCCCTTAGGAAAGGGGTGGGAGATTGGCTCTTGTGGCGCACTAACTTGCGAGGTTGATACGTGAGCAGACATACTTTATGAATGTTCCGAACAGAACAGTTGGCCCAATTGTCGCTGAAAATGAGGCGATGTGGCTATTGTTGCAATACTATTTCATTGTGTCAAAATGGCTCATCTGATGGTCAAAATCTATCGGGCTTGTCTTCCCATCGGCTTAGGGGGATCGCTTCTGGGGGGCTGCACAACGCCGCCGCCAACGGTCACTCAAAGTCCTGCTTCGCCGACGGTTGCGGTACAATCTCCGTCGGCAACCCCAACGCCTTCCGTCCCCACCGGGGTGTCCTCTAAACCTGTTTCATCGACTGATCCCCAATCCACGACACCGCCAACGACACCGTCTCCTGATTCTTTGGGATCCGACACGAAAGATCCCACGTTATTATCTAAACTGCAAGATGATTTATCGAACAAGGTGGCGATCGCCAAACAGGATGTCGGTAAAACCTATCTAAGTAACTTTCTGCTTTCCCAACAAGCCGAGAAGCTCGTCAAAGGGCGGTTTACAGATGACCTGAAGCGTTTAGCGCCGGATGTGCCCACAGAAACCGACGAGTATCGCATTGAAATTAAACAGGCCGATACAACCCAGGCGGTGCTGGTGGCGATCGCCAAGCAACCTGGCTTCGCCAGTTATACCGGGGTAGCCTTTGCCGTAGAAGGCAATATTCCAGTGACTGGCATTTGTAAAACCAATACCCCCTCGCAAACCCCACCGCCAACGCCGAAGCTGATTAAGTCCGCCATCCTGTGCCCAGCGGACTCGGCAATGGCGAATTGAACCCGACTATCGTTTAGGCCGGGTAGATGCGGAGTCGTCGATTAGGTTCTTCGCCAAAGCTTTGGGAATGCAGCCGATAATGCTCAATTAACTCGTGTTGCATTTTCCTCACCTGGGCTGGACGCGGCAACAATTCCACAGGCTGCCCTTTGGGAATCACAATTTGCTCAACGGCTAATCGGGCTTCCTCCAAGGCTTCCATCTCGTTGTTGGTATTACTGGCGGCAAATAAATTTAAGTCAAAAACCTCTGCTGACTCCGGTTCTTCCAAATTGAGTAACCGTCGCAAACCCCGTGCAATTTGCGGGATGGAGTTGGATTTAATGCCTACAATAGGTACCTGCTTGATCCGCGCCACTTGCTTCAGCTTGGCGTGACTTTTTACATGCGATCGCAGGGCAAATACCACATCGGCATGGTCAATATCCTTGGTGAGCACAATGGGCAACTTGAGGGTTTGGATCACCTGTTCCAGCTGCGATCGACTGACGGCATAGGGATAGACGTGCAAGGGCAAATCTTCGCCATTGGGACCCGGTTTGCGCTCAACCGTTTCACTAAATTCCTGTTGGCGAAAGGACTCGTCCAACAAGGTTTGAAAATCTCGGATATCCGGCTCTAACGTGTCGAGACTCACGGTCGAAAGGGGCAAAGGCCGCATCTGTCCCGCACCACCCCAACCAGACTTAGCCATCCGCAGGACATCGAGATCGGGACTGGGGTCAGGGGTCGTTTTGGCTTGGGTAATTTGCACCTCCCCGGTGTCCGTAATGGCGCGTTCTTGGGGGGTTGGCACCCGACCCCGCAGCAGCGCATCCACCGTCGTTGCCACATCCTCGTGAATGGTCCAGCGTTGACGCTCTAACATTTCTATGGCAATTTCAAAGGTCGGTGGGGCCTTGCGTTCCAAAATACTTTTTTGGGTGCCGCGCCGACGGGCTTCATCATCTCCGAGGGTGACCGACTGAATGCCGCCCACTAGGTCTGAGAGGGTTGGATTTTTCATCAAATTGTCGATGCGGTTGCCGTGGGCGGTGC
>JBAVRC010000480.1:0-3818 GCA_049694615.1 Thermosynechococcaceae cyanobacterium
TTCACAATACTCTTAAAAAATTCACGCGAACTGAGAGTAATGACATTATCTGATTCGAGACCCCGATCTCCGTGTAGAGGATTGTCATTAGATGGAAACGAGGCTTGGATCACGCAGCTATCCCCCACGGAAAACGTTATCAGTCCGCCAAGCCGAGTATCAGCGGTTGAGCTTGGGGCGAGTTTGTTGTCAAGGCTCGATCAAGGTCGTAGACCTTGAAACAACCAACCCAGCCATTTCAACCTAAGTTGATTTTAACGAGAATCGATCACGACGTTGTGTCGTGGCGCACGGCTGTGCGCCACGACAGATGTACCGCATCGACTTGAAAATGGTTGTAGGTTTAATCCGATGCGATCGCTACGGTAGAGTCAGTAAAGACCTTGGTTTGCCCCCTGCCCCATGATTGTTTCGATGCCTGTGGACCCCACGCCTTATAAAACCGACGAAGACGAACTCAATCAACGGACGGGGAAGAACCCGGCCCAACATCGCGATCGCACCACGGTGGATCGCGACTTGCTCACCCCCATGATGCGGCACTACGTCGAGACCAAGGACGAGTATCCTCAAGCCTTGTTGCTCTATCGCGTCGGCGACTTCTACGAAACCTTTTTTGAAGACGCCTGCACCATCGCCCAAGCCCTCGAACTCATGCTCACCAGCAAAGAATGCGGCAAGGAGGTGGGTCGGGTGACCATGGCCGGAATTCCCCACCATGCCCTGGACCGCTACTGTCGCATTTTGGTGGAAAAGGGCTATGCGGTGGCCCTGTGCGATCAAGTGGAAGATCCAGCCTTGGCCCAGGGATTGGTGAAGCGCGAAGTGACACGGGTGATCACCCCCGGCACCGTGTTGGATGAGGGGATGTTAAAGGCCCGCAGCAATAATTTCCTGGCGGCCTTTGTGTTGACGGGCAGCCAATGGGGACTGGCCTATGCCGACATTTCCACCGGGGAATTTCTGACCACCCAAGCGGGCGATCGCGACCAATTGGTCCAGGAACTCATGCGGCTTCAGCCCTCGGAGGTGTTGTTTCCCACCGATGCCCCGGATGTGAAGACCCTACTGCGACCGGGGGATGCTTCGCCCTTGCTGCCGGAGGGATTACCCAATCAGTTTTGCTATACCCTGCGATCGCAATCCTCCTTCACCCTCACGGAAGCCCGTCAGCGGATTCTGGAATTTTTTAAGGTGCGATCGCTGGAAGGGTTGGGCTGCGAGCATTTACCGCTGGCTGTGCGGGCCGCAGGCGGCTTGTTGGTGTACCTGGAAGACACCCAAAAAGATACGGCTGTGCCCTTGCAGCCTCTCGCCACCTACACCCTCAGCGAATATTTGGTCTTGGATCACCAAACCCGCCGGAATTTGGAAATTACCCAAACCGCACGGGACGGCACATTCCACGGATCGTTGCTGTGGGCATTGGATCGCACGGCTACGGCCATGGGCGGACGTGCCCTGCGCCGCTGGTTGTTACAACCCTTGCTGGATATTGACCAAATTACGGATCGCCAAGACACCTTGGCCGATTTGGTGCAAAACACCCTGCTGCGCCAACAGCTTCAACAACAGTTGCAACAGATTTACGATCTCGAACGGCTGGCCGGACGAGCCGGGTCAGGAACTGCCAATGCACGGGATTTGATTGCCCTAGCCGAGTCTCTAGAACGCCTCACGGATCTGGCCTATTTGGTCCGCTCAGCCACATCCCCCTACCTCAAAGCCATCCAATCTGTCCCCCCGGAACTGGACCAACTGGCCCTGAAACTGCGATCGCATTTGGTGGATTCGCCCCCGGTGATTTTGACGGAAGGCAACCTGATTCGGGATGGGGTGAATAGCGAGATTGATCGGTTGCGGCAACTGGTGTCTACCGACCAACATTGGATTGCCGATCTCGAACGGGTCGAGCGCGATCGCACCGGAATTTCCACCCTCAAAGTGGGCTTTAACAAAGCCTTTGGCTACTACATCAGTATTTCGCGAGGCAAAAGCAATCAGGCCCCTAAAGACTACATCCGCAAGCAAACCCTCACCAACGAAGAACGCTACATCACCCCGGACCTGAAGGAACGGGAAGCCCGCATTCTCACCGCCCAAACCGATTTATTTCAACTGGAGTATGACTTGTTCGGGCAACTTCGCACGGAAGTTGGGGGGCAGGCTGAGTTGATTCGCACCGTGGCCACGGCGGTGGCAGCCGTAGATGTGTTGACGGGTTTAGCCGAAGTGGCGATTTATCAAGGCTACTGTCGCCCCCAGATGACCCAAGAACGCGGGATTCGCATTCAAGACGGACGCCATCCGGTGGTGGAACAATCTTTGCCAGCGGGATTTTTTGTGCCCAATGCCACGACCTTAGGGGTTGAGCCTGGACCCGATTTGGTGGTGTTAACGGGACCCAATGCCAGCGGGAAGAGTTGTTATTTGCGCCAGGTGGGATTGATTCAACTGTTGGCCCAGGTCGGCAGCTTTGTCCCCGCCCAAGCCGCAGAGGTGGGGGTCTGCGATCGCATCTTTACCCGTGTTGGCGCGGTGGACGATCTAGCCACAGGGCAATCGACCTTCATGGTGGAAATGAACGAGACCGCCAATATTTTGAATCATGCCACCGAGCGATCGCTGGTGTTGCTGGATGAAATTGGCCGGGGAACCGCGACGTTTGATGGCTTGGCGATCGCTTGGTCGGTAGCGGAGTATTTGGCAGTAGAAATTCGAGCACGGACCATTTTTGCCACTCATTATCATGAGTTGAATGAGTTGGCTTCGCTGCTGGATAATGTGGCGAATTATCAGGTTTTGGTGAAAGAAATGCCGGATCGCATTATCTTTTTACATCGGGTGCAACCAGGCGGAGCGAGTCGGTCCTATGGAATTGAAGCAGGACGCTTGGCCGGGTTGCCGTCGATGGTGATTCAACGGGCCAAGCAGGTGATGGGACAAATTGAGAAGCACAGCAAAATTGCAGTGGGGCTACGCAGGAGCAATCAACCCGTGCAACCCAAGGGAAAACCCTCTCAACGGGTCAAAGAAGAGGGGCAGCAGTTTGAATTGTTTTAACGGATATAACCTTTACCCGTTTAACACTACAGCACTCGGAAAATAAATGGATATCGGAACGGCGAGTCAGGACTGCTTAAACATTTCACGATCGCAAAAATTGGTTCAATGATGGCCATGACAAACAAAATGGCACCCATGACCCAAATTAACGGAATCAGGATAATGGTCCACCAGAAGAAGCTAATCACCCCGGCGATCGCCCCCAGTACCCAAAGATTAAGGTGGAAGTTGATCGCTTCTTTCGCGTTCGCCTTCACAATCGGATCATCGGACACCAGCATAATGGCCAGAGGAATCCCAATCGTCAGGATAAGCGGACTAAAAAAGATCGATCCGTGGCACAAGGCCGAGAGTAACTTGCGCTTGTCGGCATCATAGGCAGTTTGCATCGCAACATCCCTTTGGCAGCGCCATTGCTGATTGACTTCTATCTTGAAGGAAAACGGACCGAAAGAAAAGGTGAATCTACCGATCCTTGGGGGGCAATATCCCTACCCGACCCACCATTGGATTAACCCATATCCTACCCCAGCGCTGCCCAAGGGCACCGTTAAGTTATCAATGCCGAACTTAGAAAACGCTTCTAACCCTGTGGCAACCAAGGTCACCACAACTGCCGTCAACAAAACGGGCCATGAAATCCCATTCACCGCAAACAAAATTGCAAGACTGACCACCCCACTGGCGATCGCCATGGTGCCAGTTCCCTCCCAACTTTTGTGCATGCCCCATAATTGGTAGGGGTGTTTGCC
>JBAVRC010000481.1:0-3488 GCA_049694615.1 Thermosynechococcaceae cyanobacterium
ATACCTCACAGACGACAAATCCAACAAAGACCGCTAGGATTAAACTGTCGGCCAAGTTGCGTCATTCTTAATCCATAAGAGGAATCCACTGTGGGCTTCGGTACTCCTGTTCCACTCCTGATTGGAATTGTTCTCATCCTGCTTGGGGTTGGGCTATTTTTTTTAGACACCTTCAAACCTGGGTATAAACGCGACTCCGATACGGTTTACGCCGTTTTGTTTCTGGCTGTGGGCATCCTCTCGCTGTTGATCTGGAATGCAGGGTTTGCAGAAGCGCTGCAGTTAATGGTGTCTGCGGGAACGTTGATAGCTTTGATGATTGAACGAATTCAGAACCGCTCCGCGTCCAGCACACAGGCCAGACAGACTGGAAACAGCATGCCGTTTCGGGAGGATGATCGTCCCAGTCGTGGGTATCGACCGAGTGTTGAAGAGGACCGACGCTCCGGCGTTCGTGCCGAACTGGACGACGACTTTATGCCCCTGACCCAGGAAAGCGCTCGTTTACGACGCATTCGAGGCACGCGGGCAGACGGGCGCGATGCCTACGATCAAAATAGCTACGAGGATCCATTCCCGGACGATTCGCGTTCGTCCCAACGCTCCAGTCGTCGTTCGTCCCGGTCTTACCTGGACAACGAACCAACCCTCGAAGAAGACCGTCCGCGTCGTCGTCGACCCTTGCAATTAGAAGGGGATCAGGTCAATGGCAGCAATCCCTACCCTGATGAATTTTCTCCCCCGGTAGAACCGACCATTCGTCGTCATCGCGGCAATTCACGGTCAACGGGGGCAACCGCATCAACCGAAGAATTGCCATCCAGTGCCCGCTCTCGACGTCGATCCAGGTCCCAGGGCGATCGCCCTCCAGTTGAGGATGAGTATGTGGACTACAAACCCCTCGAACCCCCTCAATACCCTAGCTCCGATGACGAATTCGACAATAGCAATAACTTTGACGACGAACCCCCCTTTAAGTAATGCCGGGGTCTGTAGGCTGATTGTTGTGGTTTAGCCCAAGGGATCAGTCCCCTCAGCAGCAGAAACTGAGGGGTTTGCAATAGACGGATTGTAGAAATGGGGATTTTGAAGGATACGCCGCTTAAAGAGGGGATCAAGAATCTGACGCCCCGTTGTTCTGAGCTTGCCATCCACGCGTAAGGCAGCATCGCGCAGCCACTGTTTGGGTCGACCTCGAAAGGATGTACTTTGGTAATATCGGTCTCCATTCAGGTGGGGTGCAACCGGGGAAAAATAATAATTCACTACGCAACACCGCTCTCGATCCGTTTTGACCGTATTGACGGAGTGCAACGACTGGGGCGTGGAAAGCATGACCAATAAACGATTAAAGCAGCTTGTAATTTCAATGGGGGGACGTTTTAATCCGTCAGGCCATAGTTCAAAATTGCCGCCGTCGCAGGTCTGCCAATCCGGTGTGACGTAATACAGTAAATTGAGGACGCGATAATTGCGGCGATCGCGGTCATGGGAATTATCGATATGGGGGTTCATAAAACCGCCCTCAGGCATCAGCGTAATGCCCCCAGCATAGAGTTCTGGGTCAGGTATTAAGGATGCAATGCCGGTGATTTGAGCAATACGCTGTACGACCTGGGGATCATGAAAGGCAAATACAAGCTCTTCTAAAATAGGGGCAACAAGGTTCATTTGCGCGGTCATATACTTGAATTCGCGCAAATCTTTCCGTAGCAGCATGGTTTCTTTTTTAGGAAAGCTACTAAAGATTTGACGAGCCACTGAAATCGGCAGTAGATCGTCGATATAGAAATATTTTATTTTCTGGCAGTCTTCAAAAAAAAACTTGGAGGTTTCAAACTGACTATCGATTCTTTGAGCGATTAGCGTTGCTAGATCTTGTTGGTTCATTATCGCGAATATTCACAAAATCGCACCAACCCCCCTAAACTGCCAGGTCTCGCGTTTGGGTTGACCTATGGCTGTCAAATATCATACCCAAAACCAATGGGTATGATATCAAGCCCGTTCTTGCAACACAAACCGAAACAAAACTTTACATGTTTTGTTGAACAACCGGTCAATCGCACGAAAAGGTATGTGTTACAACTTCGCTTCCAAGGATTTTAGGTATTCGGTGTTGACCCCGGATTCGCGGGTAAGGGAGACTTTTCCGGTTCGTGCAATTTCGCGAATACCGAATTTATTGAGCATGCGGACGATCGCCACCATTTTGCCCGGATCGCCGGAGACCTCTACGGTTAGAGAATCTTCCGACACATCAACGACTTTGGCTCGGAAAATCTGGACAATTTCGATAATCTCGGATCGCATCGATGCAGAGGCATTGACCTTGATCAGCATCAGTTCCCGTTCGACGCAAGGAATTTCGGTTACATCTTGCACCTTAAGAACATTAATCAGCTTATAAAGTTGTTTCGTCAGTTGTTCAATGACGTGATCATCGCCCGGAACCACCATCGTAATTCTGGATATCCCCATCTGTTCGGCGGGTCCGACAGCCAAGCTTTCAATATTGAACCCGCGACGGGCAAACAAACCGGCAATGCGGGTGAGCACACCGGCTTCATCTTCTACTAAAACAGAAAGCGTGTGTTTCATGGCAGAACACGACTGGGGGACAAGACCCTATTCTATCCAGGAATTAACCCATTTGAGCAATGTTGCGCTGAATCCAGTCGTCTAGAATTTGGTTCACATCCTGGGCACATTCGTCGTGGGGACAGTGCCCCGCAGGGTCCAATTCGATCAGTTGAAGTTTCGGATTCAAGGGTGCAAAGATTTGGCCGAAGGCGGGCGGCACCATGCGATCTTGACGTCCCCAAATCAGCAGAATGGGAATTTGAAGATCGGGCAAAAGGGTGGAAACCCTGGGGCCAAAACGGGGATGGATCATGCCCTGCAACAAATGGCTAAAGGCCAGGGCTGCACCGCGATCGCGGGCTGGAGCGGCGAGTAGCTCGACCAATTCATCGGTGACGGCTTCGCGACGGGCGTAAGCGATGCTGACCCAAGGACGAATCACTTGGGGGCGGCGAACCCAATAAAACAGAGGTTTTAAGATCCATTGCCCCGTCAAGGCCCGTTCCAGGCCGGAGACCCAGGGACGGCACCAAGGGGGAATGAGGTCTTCCCTGACGGAGGGATCCGGGAGACTTAACATCGCCAACCCTTGGACCATTTCGGGGTATTGATGGGCTGCGGTCAGGGCAACGAGGGAGCCAATGGAGTTGCCCACCACCATCATGGGACGGCGAATGAAGGTTTGCCAGAACGTGCGAACTTGCTGCACCCACAGGTCTACGGTATAGGGGATTGGGGCTTTTTCCGAAGCGCCAAAGCCTAGCAGATCGAGGGCGTAGACGGTGTGGTGCTGCGCAAAAAAGGGGAGATTCTGTCGCCAATGCCCAATGGATGCGCCAAAGCCATGCAGAAATAGAATCGGCGGCAGATCGGACGCCTGGGCTGATCGGAGAAAAGCATAGCGG
>JBAVRC010000482.1:0-1924 GCA_049694615.1 Thermosynechococcaceae cyanobacterium
GTGTAGGGCTTCGCGAATGGAGACTTCGCTCAGGTCGATGAGGCGATACTGACCGATCCGCACGGCGAGGGCTTCGGGTTTGAGGCGTTTCCCTTGGCAGATATCGCAGGGCTGTTGGATTAAATATTGTTCGAGTTTTTGTTTATATTGATCCGAGGTGGTTTCGCGGTAATGGCGCTCTAAGAGGGGCAAGACGCCTTCATACTTGCGGTGGTAGCCCTCGGACTCGCGGTAGCGCGAATCGACTTGCATATATATAGGTTCGGTGGTGCCGTGCAGGATGATGTGTTGTTGGTCGGGGGTTAATTTTTCCCAGGGGGTTTGCAGTTCAAATCCATAGGCTTGGCCCACACTATAAAGTAAGGAAAAATAATAGGTATTGTCTTTCTCGGACCAAGGGGCGATCGCCGCATAGACGGGCAACTTGGGGTCGGGGATGACCAGATCAGCCGAAAAAACTTGCAGGCTGCCTAACCCATGACAGTGACTACAGGCTCCGTAGGGGGAATTGAAGGAAAACAAACGGGGCGAGAGTTCTTCCATCACAGCCCCGTGTTCGGGGCAGGCAAAGTTTTCAGAAAACACCAGCAAGGCATTGGCTGTTTCTGTCTCGTAGTTGCCGCTGGGTTCGGCCACTTTAAGATCGGCCTGGGGAAATGGGATGACCTTGGCTTCAGCGGTTTCGGGAGCCAAGATTTCGGCTAGGGCGATGCCATCGGCACGGCGCAGGGCCGTGGTGAGAGAATCCACCAAGCGTTCTTCTAAGCCCGTTTTTTTGACCAGGCGATCAACCACGACTTCAATATGATGTTGGGTGTTTTTGTCCAGTTCGATGTTGTCGCTGAGGTCTCGCACTTCGCCATTGACGCGAATGCGCACAAATCCTTCCGAGGCCAAGGCCGACAATAATTTGCGATGGGTGCCTTTTTTACCGCGTACCACCGGAGCCAGGACTTGGAACCGGGTGCGATCGGGTAGTTGCATGATCTGATCCACCATCTGGTCGATGGTTTGGGGCGAGATTTTGCGATCGCAGTGGGGGCAGTGGGGTTCTCCGGCTCGTCCATAGAGAAGACGCAGGTAGTCGTAGATTTCGGTGACGGTGCCGACGGTGGAGCGGGGGTTATGGGAGGTGGATTTTTGATCGATGGAAATGGCCGGACTTAACCCTTCAATGGCATCCACATCCGGTTTATCGACTTGGCCTAAAAATTGGCGAGCATAGGCGCTCAGGGATTCCACATAGCGGCGTTGCCCCTCGGCAAAGATGGTATCGAAGGCCAGGGACGATTTGCCAGATCCAGAAACACCTGTGAAGACAATCAGGCGATCGCGGGGTAAATCCAGGTCGAGGTTTTTGAGGTTATGTTGTCGTGCCCCACGAATACGGATGGAGGGTTCGCCAATGTGCCCTGCATGGGTTGATTTGCCGTTATGGGTGGCTTTGCCCACTGCTTCGGGATGACGGGCCATAGGATTTGTTGAGAGAAAAATCTTTATAATTGTAACGTCAACGTTCCTATCCCATCGGCAGAATTCAGCATGAGAGGATTGTCGCACCCATCCTTTGTGCTGAACAGACTCCATCGCACAGGATAATGCGAGAACTGGTATAGGTGCTATCCAGCAGTCAATGGCGAGTGTGACACCGAGGGGGGAGTAGAGACTGAAATCCCCCTTAGCATGTTATTGTCTGCATCAAACAAGATTTGTCTTGAGGCTCGCTAATCGCCTTCTCATGTCTCCTAGCAATCGACAACTGACCGCAGCGTTGCGAATTATCATGAAGATGAATGGACGGGTATGCGTTTAAGCCGGGACAACATGTATAGTAAGCTTTTTGGCGGGTCGAGGATTTGTCCGTCTTGCTGTGGGTAAGTCACCCATATTGAGAAAAACGGACTCAAACAAATCAGGAAAAGGT
>JBAVRC010000483.1:0-4625 GCA_049694615.1 Thermosynechococcaceae cyanobacterium
GCATCGGAAGTGGCATTGATGCAACAATCCCTGCCGGGTCAAGAGACTGTGCCTCGATCCCTTTTGGATCCCACTTCACCTGATTGGGTCGAAGACAGGCAATCCTGGCTCAATATTGAACGTGCGCTGCGTCGCTATGTAGAATTTCACACGGATCGCCCCATTCGCTCTGCGATGCTCCTTGAAGGTTGTTTTCCATCCAGTTCCCTTGCCCTTTCCGCTGGTTATCCATGACTCTTGCGCCAGATTCCCCTCCTATGTCCAAGCTTCATGCCGAGGTTAACCCATCCTTCGACCCGCGATCAGCGGGGGCCAAGTCTTGCAGTGACGCCTTTGGATCCCTCACGGTCCAGAACGAAGCGACGGTCCCTTCGCCAACGCCGGAAACTTCAACGGATCCCGCCAAGCGAGTCAGTGTTTGGGCGGTTCTGCAAAACCGCAACTTCTTATTTCTATGGGCTGGCCAGGTGTTTTCGCAACTGGCCGATAAGGTTTATCTGGTCTTGATGATTGCCCTCATTACCAGTCACTTCCAGTCCGCAGGCCAAACCGTCAGCGGTTGGGTTTCCTCCGTGATGGTGGCCTTTACGATCCCAGCCGTGTTGTTTGGTTCCGTGGCTGGGGTGTTGGTGGATCGATGGCCTAAAAAATGGACGATGGTGTTGACCAATGTGTTGCGGGGAGCCCTGGTCTTGATCTTGCCTGCATTATTGTGGAGTGTTCAATCCCAAGGCTCATTTCTGAACGTTCCCATCGGATTTTGGGTCGTGCTGGGGGTCACGTTTTTGGTCTCGACCCTGACTCAGTTTTTTGCCCCAGCCGAACAAGCCACCATTCCCCTGATTGTGGAACGACAATCCCTCCTCAACGCCAATTCGTTTTACACCTTTACGATGATGTTGGCGGTGGTGGTGGGGTTCGCCGCAGGGGATCCACTCTTGAATTTAGCCAATGTCCTGTTTGCCCAAGTGCCGTTTGTCGGATCCTTCAGTCGGGAACTGGTGGTTGGGGGGAGTTATGCGATCGCCGGGATTTTATTGCTCTTTCTCACCGTCGGCGAAACCAGTCGCCCCCAAGTGACGGACCTGCATCAAGTCTGGAGCGATATTCGGGATGGACTGCAATTCATTGATGCCCATCGTCGGGTGAAAAGTGCCTTAATTCAACTCGTGATTTTATTTTCAATTTTTGCGGCACTGGCGGTTTTGGTCGTGCGCATGGCCGAAGTGTTACCCGAAATTGAACCCTCGCAGTTCGGCTTTTTACTCGCAGCGGGTGGGGTTGGAATGGCGATTGGGCTAGGGATCCTGAACCGCATTGGGCATCGGATGACCTACCGCCGATTGAGCTTCTACGGGGCAATGGGGATGGGGCTTGCCCTCATGAGTTTAGCCTTTACCACCCATCGCCTTTGGCCAACCCTAGGACTCCTGACGATTCTGGGCACCTGTGCAGCCCTGATTGGGGTTCCCATGCAGACAACCATTCAAGAACAAACCCCAGAAGCATTAAGAGGAAAGGTCTTTGGGTTACAAAACAATGCGGTCAATATTGCCCTAAGCTTGCCCTTAGCCCTGGCTGGGGTTGCTGAAACGGTTTGGGGCCTGAAATGGGTGCTGCTGAGTTTGTCTGTATTGGTTATGACAGGAGGGTTATTAACCTGGTATATTTCCGGTAAGGCAGCCTTTCAGTCTGACTCGCCGCAGTTGTCCCCAGACGCCCATTCCCGCGACCTTAAACCCTGAATGCATATTGCTTGGATTGGTAAGAAATCGCCCCCTTGCGGCAATGTCACCTACAGCCGCGAAGTCACCAACGCCCTTCTCGACCGAGGCCATCGTGTTAGCTTTCTCCATTTTGCCCAAGAGGAAACAGACGGCTTTTCAGTTGCCGAGGGGATGCTCAAGCCTGATTTAACAGAATGTCAGGACTTTCCGCTACCCTTTATCTACAAGTCTCAGATTTATACGATTCCCAGCCTCCGCTCTAGCAAAGTTCTGGCGCAGACGCTGCAAACCTTGCAGCCAGATATCGTTCATGCCTCATTGACTCTATCGCCCCTCGATTTTGTCCTGCCGGAATTGTGTGAAGACCTCAATGTGCCATTGGTGGCGACGTTTCATCCGCCTTTTAGTCACAAGCATCGAAATTTGTCGTCCGGCACTCAGCAGTTCATGTATCAACTTTACGCACCATTTTTAGCCAATTACGACGCGGTTATTATTTTTTCGGAGATCCAGCAGGAACTGTTAAGCCGTCTGGGCGTTCCGGTTGAGCGCATTGTGGTGCTTCCCAATGGGGTTGATGTGCAGAAGTATTCACCGGGACCGTCTCAGTTTCGGGAAGAATTGAACGCAAACCATGTGTTTGTTTATCAAGGACGCATGGCCATTGAGAAAAATGTCGATGCGTTGCTCAAAGCATGGCGACAAGCCGCGATGCCCAGCGACTGTCGGCTGGTCATGGTAGGGGATGGGGCTTTGTTAAATTCCCTCATGACTGTCTATGGACCAGAGCATCAAATTCTTTGGTTGGGCAGTATTTTAGACGAACAGCGTCGCATTGATATTTTGCGAGGAGCCGATGTTTTTGTACTGCCGTCTTTTGTGGAGGGGTTATCTCTATCGCTGTTGGAGGCCATGGGGTGCGGCGTGGCTTGTTTGGCCACCGATGCCGGGGCCGATGGCGAGGTTTTAAGCAACGGTGCCGGGATTGTCTTAAATCCTCAGCGAGCGAGGAGCGAACTGCAAACGCTATTACCCTTGTTGGTGCAACAACCGGAATTGGCTAAAATTTTGGGCCAGAAGGCACGGCAGCGGGTCGTTGAACGCTATTCGCTACGGCACAATATTGACCAACTCGAACAGTTTTACTTGCAACAATTGCAGTTGCCCAAGGTGGCGATCGCCCGCTAACTGAAGTTTAGACTTGGGTTTGGGTTTCTGCCAGGACAGCAGGGAATCTTGAACCACGTCGCGAGCGAGCCATAACATCCCGAAATAGAGGCGATTGGGGTCACTCAGTTTTCTCAGCGATCGCTCGTCTTTTCCTCAGCGAGTTCCTACGACTTCTCAGGTTGGCCATCATCTCCGCCTCAGATGGCCCTCGTAGAGTAAGACCAACGAGGTAGGAAAACCAAACATGAAAACACCAAAAACGTTAACCCACGGCCTATTAGCTGGCTTAGCCATTTTGAATTTGAGCATAGCAGGCATGGCCCAAGCCGGACCCAATACCCTGACTCGCGGTTCCCACGGTGCAGCTTACATTCCGGCCATGAGTTCGGATTTTCCGATGATGGCCATGAAGTACAAGATGAATGTGACTCCCTTCAACTTGGTCTTTTTAGCTTTCCACGGCTTCTTTATGAGCGAGGGCATCCCGTCTGACGAAGGTCTAATCCGCGCCTATCGGGATGGGCAAGTGAGCCCCGAAGATTTGACCAAGGCAGCCATCAGTATGAACCGTCTGTCTGCCGATTCCCTGTCGGACAAAGATTACTTGGCTAATGTTAAATCCCAGTTGGATACCTTAACTCGTCCCGACTAATCTGTCGTGTGTCGTTTGCGGCACAACACAGTCAAGGGGTCTAAGCTGCATCCCGGTTGGCTGATGCAGCTTCAACCAGCGTTCGATAGAGCCGATGGGTCAATGCTTCCATGGCCTGGGGGGACTGATCGGAGGCAACGGTAAATGGGATGTATGCCATTGGCAAGGCGCTGGTCTCAACAGCCTGCTCCGCGATCGCCAGACAAAAGAGCGGCAACCGACTCAGAAACGGGCTGTCCGCTAGGTGAGCAGCCCAACCTGGCAAACCACCGAGACAAACCATGACCTTCGGTTGCCAAATCCGCGCTAACAGTTCGGCTTGTTCTAAATCATCCACAGCCAAAATAGAACATCCATAGGTCTGCGACAGTTGCGTCATTAACTTGACGATGAGGGGATCGGGCGATCGCGCCAAGGACGCATCGCCCAGTTGCAGCAGCATGAGGGGTTTAGAAGGCTGTGCCGCTTTAGGGGCAGGGCGCGCCGCGACAACGGATGTCTGGTTGTGGCGGATTTTTTGGAGACGGTGCAGTATTTCCAGAACCCTTTCAGGCGTGGGCAAAGATGGCCAAATCTCAAAGGGCTGGGGCCACAGGTCCAATTCTGCAGGGGGTGTTGCACCGATCCAAATCCAGATCGTTTCGGAAAGGGTTGATTGCTCAGCCAACCAATTTCCGAGGGCGCCCCAGCCGCACGCTTCGCAAAATGGGCGGTCCAGAATTAAAATCGATGGCTCCAAGTTGCGGAATTTATCCTGGGCATCCAACAGCGATCGCGCTACAGCACTCCACAGGTTCTGGGCGCGCAAGATCTGGGTTAGGCCCCCAATGGTATCCGTATCCAGACTCAACAGGAGACAGAACGGATGTGCAGGTTCGCCTGATGTGGACGATCGCCCGAGGCGGGTGGTACGCGTTAAATCGCTAGGCAAAAAGACCGTTGTTTCTAGACCAGACGGTTGGGTTAAAAGCCAGTTAATTTCGCCGCCGTGCAATTGGGCCAATTGTCGCGCCAATAGAAACTTTAAAACAGCACTACTTTCCCCCGGCACGATTGCCGTATTTAAGGCAGAGAAG
>JBAVRC010000484.1:0-2691 GCA_049694615.1 Thermosynechococcaceae cyanobacterium
ATTTACCTTAGACAAGCTGAAGACCTTTTTTAAGATGACATAAATCTGTAGACAAAAGCTCAAAGAGTGTTGCATAGAAAGCCTTACAGATGAATGAAATAGCCCTGGGCTTAACCTGTCATCATCCGTCGCAGGTCTTTGGTTAGGACAAAGAGATGAAGCGGGTCAGTCGGTGACTAGATAAATCCAAAATGTTCGTAGAAAGCGCGGGCAAAGTCATTCTTTGCATGGGTGGAAATCACTCCCACAAAAATCCTGGGTGATCACTTAAATCTCAAGTCATCATATTTTATTAATTCCGTATTTGCTAACTTACAACGTTAATGTTGCTTCGGGCTGGCATAGACCTTCACTGACAGCATTGATTTGAATCACAACCTCCCGATCAAGTCGCTTCAGAAAATTCATAAGCTTACCTTCGCTGAAGCGGCTAAACTCTCCATTCATCAAATGAGATACCTCTGGTTGCTTGATACCCAAAAGGTCAGCAATTTCCCGCTGTTTGAGATCCCTCGCCTTGAGAATTTTCCAGACTTGAAAACCAAGCTGCGATCTTGCAAACAGTTCATCTGCATCGTCCAGGCCAAGATCGGCAAACACATTGCCACTACCTCGCTCAAAGACAGGTTTTTCCTCAGGATGATTCATTCTTTGCCTCCTCTAATGCCTGACGATAGCGTTGTTTGATTAACTCCACATCTTGTTTTGGCGTTTTGATGCCAGATTTCGATTTCTTTTGAAAAGCGTGTAAAACATAGATCTCGTCTGCAATCTGGACGGCATAAACAGCCCGATAGGTATCATTGTCAAAGCGTCGAACAATTTCATAGACCCCACTACCAACTCCTTTGAAAGGTTTAGCCTCTAATGGCATCCCCCCAAACTGGACAAGCTGTAGTGCATCTCCAATCCGCTTCTGCACCTCAAGGGGAAAGTCTCGGATGCGTTTACGCCAATCCCCTACCCAAACGATGGGTCTAAGGCTGAGATTATCCAAAGCACTTCTACCTCACCTTAGTATTATAGGAAAAATCTTATACTGGATCCAATTATAGGCTGGAGCGATGCGATCGCGGAGCTGAACCTGCACAGGATTGGTTGATGCCAGCATATACAACAGGGTCAACTCTCGACAAAACCATGGGCAATTAGATCGCCAATCCGATCTTCAGAGTAGGAATAGTGAGTCAGGCTTAACCTGTTGTCATCCGTTGTCAGTCTTTGGTTAGGACGAAGAGGCGAAGGCGATCACCCTGACCTGTGTTTGTTTACGCTGGGTATCAATACAATCGGGCTAGTGAGTTGCTACGAATTCGTATGGGCCAAGTACGCTGTCTGTCCGAGGGCGATCGCGGCCCAACCTCCAGACCCTCCCACCGCTTTTGTTACAAATGTCTACAAACCTATAGATTTATGATAAAATATTACAAAAGTTAAAATTCCTTATTTAATCCCTCATGACTTTATTGATTGTTGGTGCGACCGGAACCCTGGGCAGGCAAATTGCGCGACGAGCTTTAGATGAGGGATACGAGGTTCGTTGCCTGGTGAGAAGCCCACGGAAAGCTGCATTTCTAAAGGAATGGGGAGCGCACCTAATTCAAGGGGATCTCTGCAAGCCTTCGACCTTGCCTCCAGCCCTAGAGGGGGTCACCGCTGTTATCGACGCGGCAACGTCTCGCGCCACCGAATCCCTGCGCATTCAGAGGGTGGACTGGGACGGCAAAGTGTCCTTGATCCAAGCCGCTAAGGCAGCAGGGATCGAACGGTTTATCTTTTTCTCAATCATGGCAGCGGCACAGTATCCTAACGTGCCCCTCATGGATATCAAGCAATGTACAGAAGACCTCTTGCAGAAATCGGGGCTGAACTATACAACGTTGCGTCCCTGCGGTTTCTTTCAAGGTCTGATTGGCCAATATGGCATTCCTGTCTTGGAGGGGCAATCCGTTTGGGTCACCGGGGAAGCCACCCCCACGGCCTATATGGATACACAAGACATCGCCCGATTCGCGATTCAGGGACTGACACAAGAGGCCACCTACCGCAAAGACTTTGATTTGGCCGGACCGCGTGCCTGGTCAGCCGAGGAAATTATTCAACTCTGCGAACGATTGTCCGGGAAAGATGCGAAAATTGCCCGTATCCCCATCAGATTACTGCGCGGCATCCAAAAAACCGTCAGTTTCTTTGAGTGGGGCTGGAATATTGCTGATCGTCTAGCCTTTGCCGAAGTGCTGACCTCTGGTCGTCCCCTCACCGCACCCATGGAAGCAACCTACGCCGCCTTCGGAATTGCGCCGGACAGCATTGCCGACCTTGAGTCCTATATGCAAGACTATTTTAGTCGGATGCTCAAAAAACTCAAAGAACTCGACTACAACAAACAAAAAGAAAAGTCAAATAAGCGATCGCCGTTCAAATCCTCTCAATCCACCTAGGTTGAGTTTTTGATCGCATTGAGAGCGTGCAGAGCGTTGGCACGCCTTGTTTAGTTTGTTCCAGACCTTGCACATACAGATTTAGAGGCCGAATTGCGTGGGGAAAGCGGGGATTGTTTATAACGACATTAAACCGATTGCCTGTCGTACTGCCCAGGATCTGAAACAACGCTTGGAAGCACTGGGTTGGGACGTGGTTTTGGCCACCGGAGAAGGGGGGATTCTGGGCTATTCTCGACCAGAGGTGCCC
>JBAVRC010000485.1:0-1687 GCA_049694615.1 Thermosynechococcaceae cyanobacterium
GTCCAGGAGTCACTGGCTTCGCTACTTTGAGGATAGAAGCGGATTGAAATCTTGAAGCGCTAGAGGCACTAGTAGAATTAAACAGGGCTGGAGGATGGTCAAGCAGCAATATCCAAAAGCTTATCCTGACACCGCGTCTCCGCCGGGAGTCAGCTTTCATGTCCACGGGCTTAGCAAGACTTACCGCATGGGTGAGGTAGAGGTACAGGCTTTGCGATCCGTCGATTTGGATCTTTATGATGGTGAGTTTGTCGTTATTCTAGGGCCTTCCGGCAGTGGTAAATCCACCTTGCTAAATATTCTCGGTGGGCTGGATGTCGCGACCAAAGGGCATATCTTTTTTCGCGATCGCGATCTCACTGCTGCCAGCGATGCCGTCTTAACGCGCTTCCGCCGGGATTGTGTGGGGTTTATTTTCCAGTTCTACAACCTGATTCCCAGTTTGACCGCCCGTGAGAATGTGGCATTGGTGACAGAGATTGCCCGCCGACCCATGCGTCCCACAGAGGCTTTGGCATTGGTTGGACTCTCCGATCGCCTGGATCACTTCCCAGCGCAACTGTCGGGGGGAGAGCAGCAACGGGTGGCGATCGCCCGCGCCATTGCCAAATGCCCCGAAGTCCTCTTGTGTGACGAACCGACTGGGGCCCTCGATTACCAGACTGGCAAGTTGGTTTTAGATGCCCTGGCCCAAGTCAATCGGGACCTTGGCACAACAACGGTTGTTATTACCCATAATGCCGGGATTGCCGCCATGGCCGATCGGGTGGTGACAATGCGCAGTGGTGAAATCGTTCGCATTCAAGCCAATGAAACCAAAGTATCTCCGGCGGAGTTGGAATGGTAGACCCTATCCAGAGCGAAAGGAACAACCTGTATGAGTCAGAAATCGGCGGAAAGCGATCCCAAAGTGCGAGCCACAGCGACCATCTGGGGCTGCGCCATTGGCATGTTTGGCATCTGTATTCCCTTAGTGGCTATTACCAATAGTGGCGTTATATTGCCCCTGTTTGTAGTAATGGGTGCAGGGGGTGGAACCGCTGCTGTATGGTTTGCCCCAGATAAGCGTCAGCAAGACGAAACTCGTCTGGCGCAGATGGTGAAGGCGCTAGAAAGCCGGGTGGCAAATCTGGAAACGATTTACACCAGCTTACCAGAGCTTGCCAGGCCCCTGCCCCTGTCAAGCCCTGAAGAGCGTTAGCCCTAACTCATGCAAGCCCTCGATCGCAAACTTATCCGTGACCTGCTGCACCTTTGGGGACAGGTGTTGGCGATCGCCCTGGTTGTAGCCTGTGGGATTGCTATCTTTATCGCCATGATTAGCACTTACCAATCTCTGGCGGCATCTCAAGCTAGATACTATCAGCAGTATCGCTTGGCGCAAGTGTTTGCCGAACTCAAACGCGCTCCGGAAGCACTGGTGACTAAAATTCAGGCCATTGCTGGGGTGGCTCAGGTGCAAACGCGGGTGGTGGTGGATGTGACTCTTGATGTGCCAGGGCGCCAAGAACCGGCGATCGGGCGGCTCATTTCGTTGCCAGAGCGACAAACCCCAATGCTAAATGACCTGTTTATTCGCCAAGGGCGGTACATCGATCCGGGACAGGCCGCAGAAGTAATTGTCAGTGAGCCCTTCGCCACCGCGAATCATCTCAAGCTGAGGGATAGCATTGGCGCGATTGTGAAT
>JBAVRC010000486.1:0-2150 GCA_049694615.1 Thermosynechococcaceae cyanobacterium
GTTGCTCCATTATGGGATTCTCTCCCTCAATCTTCCTCCATATACCTTCGCTTTTCAACCCAAACCTACTTAGTGCCGTTATCATCGGACGTAATGAGAACAATCTTGTTGTACCCAGGAATTGGGGTTGTATTCTCGTGGGACATATAGCCGACCCAGGGTAGGTCGGTACGGACACCAGTAATCGGGTTAACCGCCACCGAGATCCCTTTTTTAGGCCCGTCGGTTGCTTCTTCGTTAGTCAAGAACATTGGGCCGGAAAATCCATGAACTCTTCTGCCTAAAGAAGCTGAGCAGAAGCGACGATACCCTTCTGTTCCGTTGATGAGATAACCGCCACTTTTAACTTCCAGGGTATTTTTATCGATGATGAGCTTTGAGACACGGGCATCGCTAATATTAGGCGGTACAGAAGCACTCGACAGCTCATGATTCACCAAGAGGGTAAACTGATTCGTACCGGACAATAAAGTGTATGCGCCTAAGCCATCGGGAATCCCTGCAAATTGAAACCCGCTAGATAGGGTGTCGCCGCTGGTTAAGATGGGGGTTACCGTTGCACCAGCCAGCCCAGCGAGTTGGGCTGGTTGAGCAGTTTTGGGAGATTTGGCATTTAACCTTAAACTTTTCTGTTTACTTTTGGCAGGTAACGGTTTGCGGGCAGAAGTAGCGCTGTGAGCACGGCCAGCTTGGGCGATTTCAGGCTGGATAACCGAGACGGTTGCAAGGGGTAGTGTTAAGAGCAACATTCCAAGCGCGAGAAAAGAGGTCGGTTTCATCATAAAGGGAAGGTACGTGCACAAATTTGGGTCGACACCAATCATGTGTCATCAAAGTTATGGCCACTTAAAGCTTTCGTTAACTCCAGCCCAAGTTCAGGTATTTTTTTGCGAATAAATATAAATAAATGTTAATTTTTCACTATCCGGTCAACTTTGCCTGATGGACTGCGATCGCCTCCATTTCCCATTCCCACAATGACCCACACGACTTTGAGCATCCCCACAGACGAATTAACGGAAGCAACTTCCATTGCAATGGCTCAAGCCATTCAGCACAGTTCTATTCAAACGCCACTTCAAACTGAGCCGATCGCAACCAGTTTTGTGGTTCAAGGGCAGGGGGACCCGCCCATTCTGCTGTTGCATGGGTTTGACAGTTCCGTGCTGGAATTTCGCCGTTTATTGCCCCTACTGGCTCAACGCACCCAGACCTGGGCCGTGGATTTGCTCGGCTTTGGCTTTACGGCCCGCCCCGATGGGCTGGATATTTCACCGTCTCGGATCAAACAGCACCTCTACGATTTTTGGCAGCAGCGGCTGCAACGCCCCATGGTGCTAGTGGGGGCATCGATGGGGGGTGCTGCGGCGCTGGACTTTGCCCTGAGTTTTCCTGAGGCGGTGTCTAAACTGGTTTTGTTGGATAGTGCTGGTTATCGCGGCGGGCCTGCGGTGGGTAAATTTCTGATTCCGCCCCTGGGCTATTGGGCCACGGAAGGCTTTTTGCGGAAGCCGCAGGTGCGCCAGAAAATTAGCGAGAAAGCCTATCGCGATCCGCAATGGGCTAGCCGGGATGCGCAACGCTGTGCTGCATTGCATCTAGATCAGCCCAATTGGGCCAAGGCATTGATTTCATTTACCCAGAGTGGAGGATATCCCTGTTTGCGATCGCAGTTGGGCCGTCTTGATAGACCCACGCTTATTCTGTGGGGCGAGTCGGATCGGATTTTGGGAACCAAGGATGCTGAGGGTTTTCATCGTGCCATTCCCCACAGTCAACTGGTTTGGGTGCCGGAATGCGGTCATGTTCCCCATCTAGAAAAGCCGGAATTTGTGTCTGAGGCGATCGCCCAGTTTGCCGCATCGGCTAAGAAATTTTAGTGCGAGACTTTAGGTAATTTACGAGAAATAATTTACCGCCATAGTGAAAAACTCCAGTGTCTCTGGATCGTTTGTCTCTCTTTCAGAAATTTGTTTATTGGTAATCACCTTAGTATGAATCCTGCCATAAAAACTGCAAAAAAAGAATTATCTCCCGGCTCAGACCTAAAGGCTAGAGGAGTTTAGGGACAGTGCTGGCGTTGCAGCCACAACCGTCGATTTGATCTCAGTTGAGGCCCATTTTTGATAATCGGTGACCAACTGATGGAC
>JBAVRC010000487.1:0-2645 GCA_049694615.1 Thermosynechococcaceae cyanobacterium
GGGGTTGGGTAATTTAAATTTCTGGAAGTGTGTGACTTTCTGCCCCCAGATTGCTCCATACCTTCGATTTTCTGCCCAAACCTACTTACATCGAAATGTGCTGTTTAGAGCACTGGTCATCCCGTCAGCTCCAAGAACGCATCAATTCCATGCTTTACGAGCGCACGGCCCTATCCCGAAAACCCGAAGAAACCATCCGCCAAGATCTCGATCGACTCCGTCAAACGCAACAAGTATCCCCGGATCTTCTGCTAAAAGACCCCTATATCCTGGAGTTTCTGAACCTTAATGACCGTTACCTTGAAAAAGACCTCGAAGATGCCATCCTCCGAGACATTGAGCAATTTTTGCTAGAACTGGGGACAGGTTTCACTTTCGTTGCCCGTCAAAAACGCCTTCAAATTGATGATGATGACTTTTTCCTTGACCTCCTTTTTTACAACCGAAAGCTCAAACGTCTCATCGTCATCGATCTCAAACTGGGGCAGTTCAAAGCCGAATATAAGGGGCAAATGGAACTGTATCTCCGCTGGCTGGCTAAATACGAGCAAGAGCCTGATGAACAGACACCGCTAGGCATTATTTTATGTGCGGGCAAAAAGCAAGAGCAGATTGAACTTCTGGAGCTAGATAAAAGTGGTATTCATGTTGCGGAATATCTCACGGTACTCCCGCCAAAGGAATTATTACAAGCAAAACTCCAAGACGCGATCGCTTCTGCCCATCACCGCTTGCCAACCTCAAGGGAGGAGTAACAGTGGGCTAGAATGCTCTACTTTTGGGAGAGGGATTCTACTGCCCTTCGGATTCCCTGTACCACATCTAGAAATGCTGCATCGCGATCGCTCCACTGAGTCACAGGCAATGCATCTTTGGGTAATACCTGAAGCTTACTGAAGGGGGAATCTTGCCAATCACTGGGGCGAATAATGATGGGAATGACTCGGGCAGTCCCTTCTTTGTGGCGGGCGATCGCCCGTTGCATCTCAATGTCGTAGCAATAATCGGAAGCAATGAAGGGTGGGCTAATGAGTAGCAGGATGATCTGTGCCGATTCCAAGTTGCCTTTGATCTGGGCTGCCCATTCTTCGCCTGCTTCGATGGCCCGGTCATGCCATGCCATGATTTTGCCCTGTCGGCGGAGGTTAGCAAGGTGGGTGACGAGTTCTTCGAGGAGGGTTTCGTCTTTGTGGGAATAGGAAATGAAGACCTCAATCGGGGCGGTGGGGTTTGGTTGGGATGGTTCAGGTGTCGGAATAGGTGCGATTGCTGGGGTAGGCAGAATCGCGGGTTCAGCAGCAGCAGTTTTTTTCAGGAGGACGGGGGTGAGGTGTTCGGCAATGCCTTCCAGGCGGATGGCGGCACAGCCCAGTTTGAAGGCAAATTCAACGTCGCGTCCGGCTCCTAAGGCATCGTAAAATCCCACCGCAAAAGCGATCGCAGCTTTATCCCCGATCGCTTTGTTCATGCCGATCACGTAGGGGATATGTTGGGCGATCGCCTTTGCTTGAACTTCGGTATAGCAGCCGTTGAGCACCACACAACGCAATTGATCCGCAAACAGACTGAACAGGTCTGCAAGGGCTTCTCCGCTGACAAACTGGGTCTTCCCGCTTTCATCCTCAAAGGCCAAGCCTTCATTCCCGGCACCATGACCCGAGAAATGAATCATTTGGGGATTGAGATCCAGCATGGCTCGCTGAATATCACGGGGACGGGCTGCCATGCGCTGTTGAAGCTGAAACTGGTCTCGCTGTTGCGATCGTTGGAGTCCCTCCCCAATATCGCGCAGCTCCTGATCGAGTCGGAGGGGTTGGGTGTCTGTGGGATTGGCGGCTAGGAACAGGATCGTTTGGTTCGGCATGGGTTAAATGGGTTTGCAAACGTGGATTCAAAGCTTGGGAAACGGTTTACCGCCAGTTATTGAGAAAATTCTAGACCCTCTAGACGGAGAAAATAGAGTTGGCCACCGGAATCTCCGGCAATGACCGTGCGACCGTCTGGGGCGATCGCGCAATTCAAAAACGCTCCTTCTCCAAAAAAGGAGGTAATCTCTCGCCCAGTTATTAATTCCCAAACCTTCACTGTCTCGTCCAAGGAGGTTGATAGAACATACTTACCATCAGGTGTCACCGCTACGCCTGTAACCCAGTCTGAATGTCCTTTGAGGGTGCGTTGCTTTTGACCCGTGGCTAGTTCCCACACTTTCACCGTCTGATCCCTAGAGACAGATAGGACATACTTACCATCGGGTGTCACTGCTACGCCTGTAACCCAGTCTGAATGCCCTTCGAGGGTGCGTTGCTTTTGACCCGTGGCTAGTTCCCATACTTTCACCGTCTGGTCTAAGGAGGCGGATAGGACATACTTACCATCGGGTGTCACCGCTACGCCTGTGACCCAGTCTGAATGTCCTTTGAGGGTGCGTTGTTCTTGACCTGTGGCTAGTTCCCATACTTTCACCGTATGGTCTAAGGAGGCGGATAGAGCATACTTACCATCAGGTGTCACCGCTACGCCCTGACTGACGGACAGAAGTAATCCAAAGGCTTATGCAACAAGGGTTGTCAAAATAGGAAAAGTCTGTGTCCATGGGAGAGACCCCTTAAATTAAGTCTTCAACCATGAGCCAACAGACCCATTTG
>JBAVRC010000488.1:0-1876 GCA_049694615.1 Thermosynechococcaceae cyanobacterium
GTAGGTTTGGGTAGAAAAACGAAGGTATGAAACAGAGTGAGAATTAAGCTGAAGTGCCTATCAGTCAAGGATTTCAGAAATTTTGCTTTGCTCGGTACAGGGTGCTTTGCTCGACCCAACCTACTTAGGTGAGTCTTTCGAGTCTTTTTTTGAGATATTTTCAGGATTTTCAGTTAGTTTATTATGAGGCGTGCGATCCTCTGATAGTGTTTACCTCAGCCAATTCATTGAGCATTGCCCCCAAATGGAGGTTCTAGGTAGGGCCGGCAGTGACAATCAACAACTGCTCCGGTTGAATCAACGCTTGAATGGCCTGGTTAAGTTCAGCGAGGGTGATGCGGTCGATTCGGTCAGGAAAGTCACGGATTTCCGCTACATCGAAGCCATCCACTGCATTCATGAGAACACGCTGGGCTAACGCATCTAGATTAGCGAGCTCGACCGGGTAGCTATTGATTAAACTGCGTTTTGCTGTGTTGAGTTCCGATTCTGAAACCCCTTCCTCACGAAATTGTCGTAGAAGCGCTAAGGTGCTTTGAATTGCCCGCTCCGTATCTTCTGGAGCCGTTTGCATTTCAATCACAAATGGCCCTGCCAATTGCCCAGCAGCGAAGTAACTGTAGATACCATAGGTTAACCCTTGGCGATCGCGAATCTCGGTGCCTAATCGACTGGCGAGGGTATCGCCGCCCAAAATTTGGTTGAGAACAAGGGCCGGATAAAATCGGGGATCGCGGCGGGCGATGCCGGGATAGCCCATATAGGTGACAGCCTGATGCTTCCCCGGCAAGGGAATCTGCATCCGTTGAATGGATTCTGGGGCCGTCACAGCGGGGATGATTGGGGTATGCGGGTCGGTTGAAGCGGGCCAATCCCCAAAATAGCCTTGCAGTCTTTCCCTCACTTGGCTGGCGTCGAAATCTCCCACCAAGACCAACACGGTATGGTCGGGGGTGTAGTGTTGACGATAGAACGCCAGAATATCCGTCCGGGCGATCGCCTGCACAGTCTCCAATGTCGCAAACCCATGATAGGGATGATCAGAGGGGTACAACTTTTGTTGCAGTACCCGTCTGCCTAAACGTTGCGGATCGTCCAGTTCCATTTGCAAGGACGAAATCGTTTGGGTCCGGGACAATTCCAGTTCCGTATCCGGGAAGGTGGCCCGTTGCAGGACATCTGCCAAAGTGTGCAGCAAAATATCCAAATCCGGCGCAAGGGCATGACCCTCAATTTCAACCCCCTCGCGAAAGGCGCTGAAGTCTAATTCGGCTCCCCGATCTTCTAAAACTTTAGCGAGGGCGAGGGCATCTTGGGATTCAGTGCCGCCCATGAGCGTATCGGCGGTCAGACTGGCAACCCCTGCTTTGTCGGCTATATCCAAGCCATTGCCCGCTTGGATATAGCCGCCGATGGATACGGTGGGGGAACTGGCATCTGCAAGTAGCAAGACTTTTAACCCATTGCCCAAGGTCATGATCTCCGGCAACAGTTGCGAAGCTGAGACAGGGGTGGCATGCATCGGCGGTAAGTATTGCGCCACGAGGGCCGGATCGACCGGTTCACTGGGGCTGAAGTTTTCGGTGGTGTGTTGAAAGGATACACCGCCCATGTCGGCCTCCTCGTCGAGATGGGTCGGCTCAAAGTAACCCACAGTCCGCTGCGCTTTCGGCAGATAGGTTTGCGCTACCCGTTGCACATCGGCAACCGTCACCGCTTGAATGGCCTCTAGGTAGCGATCGCTGTAGCAATAATCCCCAGCAATGGTTTGGTTGTAGGCCAATTGACTGGCCTGACTGTCGATGTCTCGATTGCTCATGATGAAGTGAGCCATGAGTTGTTGTTTGGCCCGTTGCAATTCTTCTGGGGTCACGGG
>JBAVRC010000489.1:0-2942 GCA_049694615.1 Thermosynechococcaceae cyanobacterium
GGTTTCAGCCGTTAGGTAGTTTCTAGGTAAATGGATGAAACCCTTGTCAGATATCGACTATAGTTCTCGGACAGGTCTATTAAATAACATCCAGATTTCTAGCTGGCAGTTGAAATCGCCGGGTCTATTTAATTCACGATCCTTAGGCGATTTCTGGGAAACAACCTACCGCTGGCTACGACTCCGCTCAGCCAGCTAGATATTGCATCCTGAGCGCTTTGCCCTGAACTTGTCGTTGGCGTAGCCTCACCTTTGGCCATAGGGAAGTCGTAGCTTGCTTCCCGTAGGGTAGGGTGCAATATCGGGCGGACGGTAACCCTTTTTCGGGGAATCGCCTTATCCCCCAACCTGATCCTTCACCCAACCCCGAAATACCTTAACCAACTCCAGATAGTCCATTGTTCCAGCTTGTTGCAGAAATCCAGCCACCTCTGAAATCGGGATATTTGCAAAAAACTGACTCGTCTGGGAGTCAATATATATGCCATTTTGCAACTGTTTGACCGTCAATCGTTCTCCATCATAAATCCAGACTTCTGCAACACCCAAATCGGCATAGACCTGAAGACGGGTTCGCGAACGACTTGTGACATCGATTTCTACCACTAAATCGGGTGCCGGATCTTCGGCAAGGTCAATTCGTTTCTTCCCGCGCACCGCAGCAATTCGGCGAATGTAGAAACATTCATCCGGTTCAGCCCCACTGAGTTCAGGGCGCTTAAACGTGGTTGATCCCAGCGGGTAGATTTGGAGATCGGTCTCTTCCGCCAGAGTTTCTACAAAACGTCCCATGACTGTTTTGCCCAATTCATGTTCTGGAGAGGGAGCCATAATTTCTAAATTGCCTCGATGGTAAGTTAGCTGCAGACGGCGATCGCCCAGTTCTTCCAGGAGTGTTTCGTACGTCTTCCAGCTAATTCCCGACAAATGAATTACTTCATCCGGTGGTGCAAACAGCGTTGCCGTCATAGGAGTCACAGAACATCGACTGTGATCATTGTAAGGGCTACACGTGGCGTAACCGATGATTATTGGGCTTGAGCCATTGTGGCGATCGCCGTCAACTCTCGCAGCACCTCGCTCATTAAGAGCGGATCGATAGTGCCCAAGGGTTTGCGGGGCGGCTCTTTAAAATTGACCCATTGCCGATCTTGAGGATAATCTTCGGGAATATAGTGTCCTGAGACAAAGCAGCATCCGTCAATGGCTTCGGAGCCGTAAATATCCCCACCGTGGAAGACATTTTCATACTCGCCCACGATCGCCATGAGGTCGGCTTTAGGGAAGTATTTGCAGTGAACCTGAATTTCGCCCTGATCTGTTCTACCGCGTTGCCAACCGGAATTTTCTAACGTCCTGACGAGCTGAGTTGCTGGGATTTGAATATCCTTAAAGCGCGTAATATCCTTTGCTTCTAATTCCTCTGGGGTGAGGGCATAAATGGGACGATCAATCTGGGAAAAGGGCGGCATAATTTCATAGTCGCTCAAAATTTGGCCCCATGCGGCTTTGGTTTCAGCAGAAAGATGCAGCGAGTGAATAATGCCCACGGTGACGGCACCTGTAGGCATAAAGGGTTCATCATTTTGGTCGGTGAAGGTTTGGTCTTCGGCAACACGGAATGTTTTGACCCAATGGTCTTGGGCATTATGGGCATCCCACACCAGACGCTGTACTAAATGCGTCATGAGGGGATGTTTGACCAACAAGGTCTGGAATTCTTGCCACGTCCACCGCCGTTCGTTGATCATGGCTTGCTCTAGACGGAAGCTTTGGATTTTGACGACTTCGCCAATTTGTTTTTTGACGAGCTTCCAATCGGCGATCGCCTGCTGGGCTTTTTCCGCATCATCTTTTGCGTTGGGCTTAGGCAGGCTGGATGAGAGCTTACCCTGATGGTCTCGCAGGAGGGGTTTGAGGTCTGGCCCTAGGGCAAATTGAAACTGTCGAGGACCGAAATCGAAGACCTGCTGGCCTGTTTCGTCTAGGCCACAGTCGGGAATAATGCGATCTTCAAGTTGTTCTGCGGTGAGTTTCAGGTCGCGGGCGATCGCTTCCATACATTCCTGGGCACGTTTTTTTAGTCCCTGGAATTTGATTTTCTGCGCAATCCCGTTGATTTGCATGAGGGCGGTGTCAGTTCCCATTGCTCGCAAACAGTCCAGCCCCAATACAGCACGGGGATGTTGGTTTTCTGCGGGCCAGTTGCGGATGAGTGGCGTGAGTTTAAGGGCGATCGCATCGGACCCCAGCAAGCCCAGCGCTAGCATGGCCCACTTCTCCTTACTAGGTGCGCCCTCTGTAAGCCAACGTTCAAATAAGCTCCAGACAAACGGATCTAAGTATTTGGGATCAATATGGGTTTTCAAACCACGGACGAGTGCCATTGGACTCTCAAGGGTGCTGAGACGGAGAGCGATGAGACAGGCTTGAATTTGTTCTCGATTGAGGCAAGCGGTACCAATGGCAAGTGGCGGTAATTTTTCAGGCGTAATCCATAAATTTGTTTTGACAGATTGACTAAGACGTAATTCTTTAATTCCAATTTTTAGCCATTCAGGGATTTCATTTTCTGAAAGAGGCTGCAACTTCAATTCAGAGTGTGCTAGGATTTCAGCCTGTATCTTGCTCGCAATTTGTTCAGAGACTAGCTGAATCGCTTGTTCAATGAGAGGTTGATGGCCAAGCTGAATCTGAGTTCTAAGGAATTTACGCGAAGCTTCGATTAATTCGTTTTTACCCAGTGCAAGTGGATTAACTTGAACACCTGCTGCAATAGGCAACAATCCTACAATTGCATTATCTGGATTATTGTCTAGCCATTGCTGTGCAATTTGCGATGCCTTTGATTTTAAAGATAACTCCAATAGGTAAGGAGCCATTTCTGGCGCATTTACCAATTCTACGAGAGTTTGGGCTAAGCTGTGAGCCAAGCCTTTACG
>JBAVRC010000490.1:0-1987 GCA_049694615.1 Thermosynechococcaceae cyanobacterium
GGGTAAGGTACGATTCTTCGCTCGCTTAATCAGTGCCTCTGCCAGAGGATGACTCATCCGATAGGTATGTGCCGTATCTGAGCGGCGTGGCAATTCATAAAGGCCCAACGGGACTTCCTCTGCTGTCAAACCTTCTGGCACCTTACTAAGCTGAAACGCAGTATCTCCCAAAAACTCTGCATCCCGAATTAACTCATGTTGAGTTAACTGCATCAAAAACCGCTCAAAGCGACCCAATATCTCCTTAGATTTTTGATCGCTTACCCTTAGCTTTTCACAGACATCCTCATCAAAGTTTTCCAACAGTTTTTGCTTAGTTTGCGTCATTGCTTGATCGATCTCAAGGCTCAAGTCCTGTTGAAGTTGATTAAATGCTGCTTCAATTTCATCGGGATTTCGACATTTCTGATAGATTGCCGCAATGCGTTTCTCAAAATCTACTCCAGATTCAATTGCCCCCAATACCTCATCACTGGTGCCAAACACACCCTCAAAAAGCTGAAATTTTTGATCTAATAGCTCAAAAACTCGGCGATCTGCCGCATTTTTCTGATTTAGAAAATTGACCACAACCACATCATGCTTCTGCCCATAGCGATGGCAGCGCCCAATGCGCTGCTCAATGCGCTGCGGATTCCAAGGCAAGTCATAGTTAACAATTAGCGAACAAAACTGAAGGTTAATTCCCTCAGAAGCCGCCTCCGTCGCAATCATGATGGTTCCCCGTTCTCGGAAATAGTCCACCAACGCAGACCGCATATCTGCCGTCTTCGAGCCAGTGACCCGATCCGTTCCTTCATTCTGCTTCAGCCAAGCTGCATAAATTGCCTTAGACTGATCGTCATTATTCGAGCCATTAAATAATAAAAGTCCTGCACCCCAGCGACTATCCCTTAGTAGTCGTAGTAAATAGTCCTGAGTTCGGCAAGATTCAGTAAAAACGATTGCTTTTGGCGCACCACCATAGTTCGCTGTGTCTGCAAATGCCCGATCAAAGGCTTTCAGCAATGCAACACCCTTCGCATTATGCTCAATCGAAGATGCCAGCTCTGCAAAAGCATCCAGTTCTGCTACTTCGCTTTGAATAGCAGCCCGTTCCAATTCAGAGATGGGTGCTTCAGGCTCCTCATCTTCCCATTCCTCAGCGGTTTCTTCTAAACCCTCATAGTCCTCGTCTAATTCATCCACCAAAGGCCGTAGATTTTCTTGCTGACTCAGCTTAGCTTTAAGCCGCTTGGATAAAGAGATTAGCGTTCCGGCGATCGCGAAGGTCGAAGAGGCTAACAACTTCCGCATCACTAACGTTGTCAGTGATCGTTGACTAGAAGGCAACGCCTGTAAATTATCGCGAGAGAGGTAATCAGAAACCAGTTCATAAAGCTGTTCTTCATCTGGACTGGGCGTAAATTCTTCAAGAATAGCGTGTCGTTGCGTGAACGGAACATAGGCCATCACATCGCGGCGTAACGTGCGATGACAGATTGGCTTAAGCCGTGCCTTTAGCATTTCAGCCGCATAAGGCTGATTTAGATTAGAAAACTGTTCTCGAAAACTTCTTAAATCCCCAAATGCCTTGTCATCAATGAAGCTCACCAGCCCAAATAGCTCTAGCAACGAATTCTGAAGCGGGGTTGCCGTGAGCAGCAGCTTATGTCGCCCTTGGAGTGATCGCCTCAACGTCTTTGCAATCACATTAGAGGTTTTATACACATTCCGCAGACGATGGGCTTCATCAATCACCACTAGATCCCAGGCGACACGCTCAACATCCTCGGATTTATTGCGCGCAAACTGATAAGAGCAAATTACTACGGTATCTTTTGACTCAAACGGGCGATCATCTCCCCCTTTGAGCGCTGCATTGTAAGACTTTGTTTCTAGAATTGAACAGGGCACAAAAAACTTTTCAGTCATCTCTTGATGCCACTGTTTCCGAAGGTTTGAAGGCGTGATGATCAAAATCCGTCGTTTCCGTTCAGCCCATTTC
>JBAVRC010000491.1:0-5600 GCA_049694615.1 Thermosynechococcaceae cyanobacterium
GCCCACTTCCCCTAATTGGGCTGGGAGCGGTTTAACTCCCAAAAATATAGACGACCCTGGCCATGATTCGGGGGAGCCAGGGTTCTCATGTAGGGTTAACGCGACAGAATGCAATCCGCCCATCCCAATCAATCCCGTTCGTACCGTATCAGGCTACTCAGTTAAGTCGAGTAATCTTAAAATTTTGGGTTTTTGATCGAGTGAGCCAACCAATCGTCGAACAGGCGGGGGCCAGATTTTGATCAGGGTCGGCGTGGCTGTAATGTGGTCTTGTTCTGCTAGTTCGGGATGTTGTTGCACATCGACGATGCGGAGGGTATAGGGACAGCTTAGGGTTTGATCTAAGAAGCGATGTAAACTCTCCAAGGCCCAGATTGTGGTCTGGGTCTGACCGCTGACAAATAAACGCAGGACATAGCCTGATAGTGTGGCGGGCAAATCGGGATTGGCCGCATATTGAAAGGCAGGCAAGTGGTCTAAGCGCAGAACGAGGTTATGGTGTTTCCAAAGTTGCGGAAACTGTTGACGATAATCCTCTAAAATCCAAGTGTCGCAATGGCCTGGTAGCGGCGGTTTCATTTCCCAGGTCGGGAGCGGGATATTAAAAATCGCTTGCAGGATGGGACGATATTGCCAGACTCTTGGCATGAGTTCAGCGGCAATTTTAATATCATGGGTTTCGCGATCAATCCAGCGGTCTACTGTGGCAGTGAAACAGTCGCTTAAAAACAGGGGTGTTTCGGACAAGTCGAGAACTTGTTGTAGCGCTGTGCACAATTGCACATGCCAATGGGCTTGTTTACTGGGGTCAATGCAGTAGACTAAATCGCCCCCCGGCGTAAACAAGGCCAGTCCTTTGTAGGTTAACGGCAGATCGGCGTAAGACAAGGCGATCGCAGGGTAGATGTGAGTTAAGGAAGCATCCCATTCTGAGCGTACAAGGGTCTGGCAATGCCTTAGATCCGACCGCGTAGGATTTGCGCCATTTCATTGGGTTTCGGCGAACCCTCTAGGGCGGTTTCCTCATCAATGCGGCCTTCTTCATACAGTTGATAGAGGCATTGATTCATCGTCATCATACCGTCATAGGTACATTGGGGAATGAGTTGCTCAATGGATTCAACCTCGCCCCGCAAAATGTAGTCTTTTACGGCATCCGTATTCACCATGATTTCATGGATTGCGGCTCGTTTGCCATCGGTGGTGCGCACCAAAGATTGGGCAATGACGGCCACCAAGGATTCGGCTACCTGCATCCGCATCGGTCCTTGTTCGTCAGGGTTGTACAAATTCAAAATCCGTTCGATGGTTTTGACCGCACTGTTGGTGTGTAGGGTGCCAAACACCAAGTGACCGGTTTGGGCTGCTTTGAGGGCCGTGTTCACCGTTTCGCGATCGCGCATTTCCCCAATCAGAATAATATCAGGATCTTCCCGCAGCGAGGCTTTGAGGGCATTGTCAAACTTATGGGTATGAATGCCCACTTCCCGTTGACGAATCATGGCCCGTTTGCTTTTATGCACAAACTCAACCGGATCCTCAATTGAGATAATGTGCTTGGGCATTTCGGCATTAATGTAATCGATCATCGCAGCCAGGGTCGTTGATTTTCCTGAACCGGTTGGTCCCGTTACCAGAATTAAGCCTTTGTGATAGTTGCATAAGTCCCGGAAGATCATGGGCAAGCCCAATTCGTCAATGGTCTTAATGCGCAGCGGAATTAAACGTAATACCATTGCAGGTCCCTTGAGGGCCACAAAAATATTAATCCGTACCCGCACCATGTCTTCATACTGGGTGGCCCCGTCAAATTCCAATTCATTATGAAATCGCTGAATTTGCTCTGGGGTCAAAATTTCTTCGAGCCAATATTCAAAGGTTTCATGGTCGGTTACCGGATGGTTCGTGACTTCTAAGCGACCGCGATCCCGAAAACGGGGGATTTCGCCCACCCCCAAATGCACATCGGAAAAATCATGATCGTAGGCTTCCCGCACCAAGCTTTCCAGCGTCACACCATGGAGGGGACGCTTGGGCAACTTCATGGTTGACTGAGTGGGTTCATCCGAGTCAGGCAGGTAGGGCGTATTCGGCTTCGCCACGGCTGTAAACGGAATGGTCGTTCCAATCGAAAGCGGCTGAGTGGCGCTTGGGGGGGCTGGAACAGGCGGAGCCGGATAGGTTTGCATGCTGGACTGAGCAGATGTTGCTTGATTTTTAGTCGGAACATCCATCGGCACCGTGAAATCTTCGCTATTGTTGCGATTTGACGCCGGGAAATGGGGTGGAGGCGGAATGAGTTCGGGGGGCTTAGGGGGCATGGGTTGTGGTGCAGCGTTTGACATAGATTAAAACTCATCAACGTAGGGAGAGGTACAATCGAATGATGCGGCGAAAGGGTCCATTGTCCCTAGCCTCCGAGAAGGATCGATATGCGGCAAAAAGGTCCTACAACTCTAAAAAATCGAACGCCATTCCTTGGGTCGTGTCATGGCCATGGGAACGGCACTGCTTAAATCGCAACAGATCCCGGTAAGACCCCTGGCGTGTTAACGCATTGGGATGTTGTTGCGATCTGGGTAGGGAACCTTTGGCTTCAGATGGAGTCGATAGTGCCGTCGGATCTAACTTCAGACAGCGTTCAAACAGTAAAATACGGTGTTTATGGGCCAGATCCCTGACAAACGTACGCGCCAGCGATCGCCGGACTGGTCTGAATAACCAAAGTAGCAAAGATGTTTTGGGCTGGATTACCCTATCGGAAATGAGCTCTAGCTCCCGATAAATCTGCCATCGACTTTTCATGACAAGCCCCCCTTTGTCTGAAAGGTATCGCGAAGGATTGAATTGAATAGATCAACCTCAATCCTTAGCTTACCCATACAGCTATGCATTCTTTCATTTCTGCCAAGCTAGCCTTTCTAAGTGCTTTGCGGACCGCTCAACCCCTGTGCAGATTGTGAAAATGGGGGCGAAGGGACTTGAACCCTTACGACCTTGCGGTCAACGGATTTTAAGTCCGTAGCGTCTACCATTCCGCCACGCCCCCTGGCGCTTTCCTAAGATATCATACGGGATTGACGGTTAAAACCACTGGCGGATTTTGAACGGTGTCCCGACCTCGAAAGCAATTCGGACAGCATTGGTTACGGAGTCAGAAGACCCTCCAGTCCATTGTCCAAGCCGCTGATCTGACCGTGGGCGATCGCGTCCTAGAAATTGGTCCAGGTCAGGGGGCACTCACCCAGTCTTTATTACAAACGCCAGCCGCTGTGGTGGCCGTTGAGATTGATCGCGACTTATGCCCGCCGTTGGTGCGTCAATTTGGCCAAAACCCGCAGTTTTTGCTATTGCAAGGCGACATCCTAACCCTAAATCTTCCCGATCTCATTGGGGCGGCCCAGTATCCCAATAAAGTGGTGGCCAATATCCCCTACAACATCACCGGACCCATCTTGGATCGGGTGTTGGGGACCATCGCCCTACCCACCTATCCCGCCTTTGAACGGTTAGTTCTCCTGGTCCAAAAAGAGGTGGGTCAACGGATTACCGCTAAACCCGGATCGAGAATTTACGGATCGTTATCCGTCCATTGTCAGTACCTAGCCGAGTGCGATTGGATTTGCGATGTGCCGGCCAAGGCGTTTGACCCGCCCCCTAAGGTAGACTCAGCCGTCATTCGCCTTCGGCCCCGGCCCTTTCCGAACCCTGCCAAACAGCCTCAATGGTTCACAACCCTATTGCGTATGGGGTTTCAGAGCCGACGCAAGATGTTGCGTAACAATTTCAAGTCCATCGTGGAACCGGACCGCTTAACCGTCATACTGGAACAAATCCAGGCCAGTCCTCAGGCCCGAGCTGAAGAATTAAGCGTCTCCCAATGGGTGGACTTGAGCCATATTCTGACGCCCGCCCCATCCTCGTAATCGGTTGAAGGTTTATGCATTCTTACCGCCTCATTGCCCCAGCTAAAATCAACCTCTTGCTGGAAATTATCGGCGATCGCCCCGATGGCTATCATGAACTGGTGATGGTTTTGCAAAGTATCGACCTCTCCGACCGCATTGATTTACAACCGTTAGGAGGCGATCGCATTAAGCTGCATTGCGACCATCCCCAAGTCCCCCTGGATGAGAGCAACTTGGCCTATCGCGCCGCCCAACTGATGCAAGATCGGTTTCCAGGTCGCGGCGGCGTAGATATCACTATTCATAAACAGATCCCCATTGGGGCAGGTTTGGCCGGTGGGTCGGCCAATGGGGCAGCCGTCTTGGTGGGACTAGACTTGATGTGGGAGTTAGGTCTGACCCAAGGCGAGTTGCAGGCGTTGGGAGCCAAACTCGGTTCAGATGTTCCATTTTGCATTTCCGGCGGTACGGCCCTCGCATTGGGACGCGGCGAAGAATTGTCTCCCTTGCGAGACTTAGATCAACTCTATGCCGTCCTTGCCAAATATCGCAGTCTATCGGTTTCCACCCCCTGGGCCTATCAAACCTATCGGCAGCAATTTGGCCATACCTATGCTCAAACCCCGGACGCCCAAGATGCCCGCCGACGTTCTGGTCCCTCAGTGCCCCTGCTGGCAGTGATCGCCCATCAAAATGCGCAAGCCATTGGCCATACGCTCCACAATGAACTGGAAACGGTGGTTTTGCCCGCACACCCAAAAGTGGAACAATTACGCTCGGCGTTGTCTCAGCAGCCCGTTTTAGGGGCCATGATGTCTGGATCGGGGCCAACGGTCTTTGCCCTAACCCAAAGGCAAGACGAAGCGGTCCAAATTGTGGCTAACCTCAAAGTCGAATTCACCGATCCCGATCTGGACTTCTGGGTAGCAAAATTGATTCCCCACGGCATTCATTTAGCCCCTGCAACACATTAACGTCAGTCAGCGGTATAAAACCCCGGCAACACATCTCGTTAGGGTCCAGCAAAGACTGCATTTTCAATATCTTGGCGGCTTAAGGAATATTTAAAGGTTCGCCGGATATCGGGTGATGCATCTCCCACTGCATGATAGAGAATCGATAACTCTTCAATCTCCAGATAAATTTGACCGGACCATGCAGGATAGGTCACATGCCAAAGATGCAGTTGTTCAGTGTCTTGTTCGCAACCCCGTTCGCGCAGCCATTGCTCAATGTCGGGGAGCGTGTGATTATACAGTGGAGTTTCAGGAATGGGTAACGAAGAAGCCATAGGACTGCAAAACGCAACGCTTGGATCGAGAACAATCATTTATAGCATGCTATCCGGTAGTTAACGCTTTAGGTTCCATGGCGTGGACTTTTCAGAAGATCTTTTTTGCGCATCGAGTACCGGGGCATTTTTTCCCACGAGATTGAGTTTTTTCTGCTGACCAGACTGTTCTGGCGCAACAGCCGCAGGTAGTACATGGGGAAGTATTACCGTTGATCCAGTCGTGGTTTGAATGGCCATTTCGCCCCGCGCTACCCCTAAGATAATGGCTAAGGCCAAGCACCCTAAAAACGTAACGACTAAGAGAAACAACGCAAAAATTTCTCCCGGCGAAAGGGGACGTTCCTTGAGATCAAGATAGGGTAGGGTCGTTATTTTTAGATTAGGGCCTTGTTGAAAAA
>JBAVRC010000492.1:0-9724 GCA_049694615.1 Thermosynechococcaceae cyanobacterium
TGAACACAAACGTTAACTCGCTAGCGATATCAGTGCTTTGTTCGCAAAGTGTTCGTTTTTTAGTGAGAGATCGGGAGAGCGATCGCCCAAGAAAATTCGCAACTACCACCTAAATCTTCCCTTCCACAAATTTTTTCAACCTCTCTGTATCCTTACCGCAATTATGCCAACGCGGGAACTCCACCCCAATCTCCTGATGAGAAAACAAAAGTCCCATCAACAATGACCCACCGGAAAGCGCAAGAGATGCGATCGCCGTTTCATTCAGTATTCACAGCAAGCGTTAGGGATTGCCGAAAGTGCGATCGCCCTAGCGAGATGCGATCGCGGGTTCAGCGTAACTGAATTACCCGTATCGATTGGCAAACATCTTTGATTGGATCGAAGATCCCGCTTGAAGGGTCAAAATCAACTAACCCCATTAGCGCCGCAAACTGCGGATTCGTCTTGGGCATATAGATTGTCGGGGAAGTTGCACTAACTATAGTAAGAGTACTAGAATATATAGCTAGAAACAAGTTCTAGTACTCTTATATAGAAAGTATGGCTATCAATATTAAAAATGCTGAAGTTGATTGCTTAATCCAGCAAATACGTGAATTGACGGGTCAAGGACCAACAGAGATAGTAAAGCAAGCCTTAGAGCGTGAGTATCGTGAACTCAGGCGGCATCGCCGACAGGCACAATTAAGTCAGCATTTATCTGAGATTCAGGCAGAAGCCCAGCACCAGGCCAATGACTTTGAGGCGGAGAGTCTCTACGATGGGGATGGCCTGCCTCAATGATTGTCGATACGTCAGCAGTGATGGCAATAGTCATGCAAGAGCCGGGATGGGAAAAGCTATACGATCAAGCTGTGGAAGCTTCAGCGTTAATCATGTCCTGCGGCACCTTACAAGAGTTATTAATAGTAGCACTACGAAAAAACATATTAGCCGAGGTTGAAACTCTATTAAGCTATTTAGACATGGATTATCTTGAGGTGAATGAGAAATTGGCATTAAAAGGATTTGAATTGTACCAAGCATATGGAAAGGGGTGTGGTCATCCAGCGCAACTCAATTACGGCGATTGCTTTGCAGCAGCCCTTGCAAGGGAACGAAATCTTCCTCTTTTGTATGCCGGAAAAGATTTTGCGGCTGCGGGATTTTGAGACATTAAAAAGCTCATCCTTCTGGCCGTGCCCCAGAGATGACAGCGGTCTTGGGTTGACGAGACGAATAGTCTGCCACCAAAGTCTTGTGAGCTACCAGAGCCACCGCCAGTGGAAGGCGATCGCCGAACCACCTGAGTGATCACTCTGATAGTCAATCGGCCCAGACCGATCATACCCCAGCATAGTCGAAGAGATATACTGATAAGTATGAAGTATTTGTCATACCTATGAGTATCATAATGAAAAGTAAAATAGCGATTTCACTGGATCAAGAATTGATCGAGTTTCTGGACACCCAGGCAACGAATCGAAGCGAATATCTGAATGGCCTGTTGGTCGAGCAGCGCACCAGAGTCTTGAGGGAACAGATGATTGCCGCACTGCAAGCGGATCAAGCTGATTCAGAATATCAAGCAGAGGTTGCAGCGTGGGATGGGGTAGTTGGGGATGGACTAGATGCCGAAGGGTGAATTGACGTATCGGCGTGGGGATATCCGGTGGGTAACGCTAGACCCGACCGTAGGTGCAGAAATCCAAAAGACTCGCTCCTGTCTCGTGATCCAGAATGACGTCATGAACCAGTACGGCCAGTTAACGGTTATCTTGCCCTTCCGACCAGGAAAGAAACAAGCGCCCTATGTGGTGAATGTAAAGGCGAGTGTTGAGAATGGTTTAGACCAGGATCGGTTTATAGATGTGGGTCAAGTGCGCTCTGTTGATGGTCAACGGATTCTGGGAATAGTTGGACGACTGGAAGAACGATACTGGACAGCAATCAAAACAGCACTCGATATCGTGCTGGGATTTTCGCTGTAGTGTGATGATCCCCCTACACAGCAAGATCCACGATCACAGGAGTGTGGTCGCTGGGTTGTGTCTGCGATCGCGGTGCCCGATCAATCGTGCAAGACACAGCCTTCTCGTAGAGATCGGGCGTCAGGTAGTGGTGATCGATACGCCAGCCCATATTGCGGCGAAAAGACGCGGACCGATAATCCCACCAACTGTAATGCCCGGTCTCCGCTGTGAACTTGCGAAAGGCATCGGCAAAACCCAAATCTAAAATGGCCTGAAGGGCAGCGCGTTCCGGCGCAGACGCCATGATGTGATCGGCTTTATTGTCAGGGTCGTGAATATCGCGATCTTCAAGGGCAATATTGAAATCGCCACACATCAAGATGGCATCCCCCTGCTCTTGCAACTGAGTCAGGTATTGTCCCAATAGCTCAAACCAACGCAGCTTATAGGCATACTTGTCACTGCCCACAGATGACCCATTGGGCACATAGAGATTCACCAGTCGCAGCTCTGGCGCAACCAGCCCCGTCAGCACCCGCTTCTGTTCGTCAAACTGGCTGAGTTCAGGGTTCTGCCCATCGGGGTCGAGGATGGGTCCAAAGCCGCCAGAGACTGCTTCCAGAGGCAGACGACTCAGAAATGCTACGCCATTGTAAGACTTTTGCCCAAAGGGATAGACGGCATAGCCCTGTTCTTCAAAGGGCGATCGCGGAAAGTCCGCATCCACCACTTTGGTTTCCTGGAGACACAACACCTCCACCGGACTGTCGTTCAACCAATCCAGCACATGGGTCAGACGAGCGCGAATCGAGTTGACATTCCAGGTAGCAATTTTCATGGCGGAGATCGCGACAGAATAAAAAAGGGTTCCAAACGTTTGGAACCCTTTTTGAATAGTACCCCCAAGGGAATTCGAATCCCTGTCGCCTCCGTGAAAGGGAGGTGTCCTAGGCCTCTAGACGATGGGGGCTAGGCGGTCTTTTGAACTTTATCAACCTAACGAAAACCTGGATGCTTTGTCAAGCCCTGATGACGCAAATCCTTAAAGGATGTAGAGCAAGAAGAACAGAACCACCCAAACGCCATCGACAAAGTGCCAATAGACTTCTGCCGCTTCCACACCAAAGTGCTTTTGGGACGAGTAGTGCCCCGGACGACGCGATCGCCACAGCACCCCAGCCATGAGCAAAATGCCCACCAAGACATGGAGACCGTGAAATCCGGTTAAGACATAAAAGGTACTGGCAAACAGATTGCTCTTGAGGCCAAACTCCAGATGGTTGTACTCATAAAGCTGCCCCGCCAGGAACGTTGCACCCATGGCCATCGTGATCAGGAACCAGAGACGGGCACCGGACAAGTCATCCTTTTTAACGGCCACATCAGCCTGATGGATCACAAAGCTACTGGAGAGCAGAATGACCGTATTGATACCAGGCAGCAATATTTCTAGATCCGGTGTGCCCACAGGTGGCCAACTGGCGGCCACAGACCGATAGGTGAAGTAGGCCACAAATAGGCCCAAAAACAACATGCTCTCGGACACCAGAAACACAATAAATCCGAACAACCGTAGATCGGGATGCTCGCTGTGATGTCCGGCCACCGGGGCATGAACCCCGGAATAATTCAGATCGGCTTGACCTTGATCGACGGTGGAACCTTGCATAGGATGTTTCAAACCTTCACTCAATGGGCAGCAAATTGCGATTTAAGGGATCTTCGTAATCGTCGTTGTTGTCCTCTTCCTCATACTCCTCTTCAACCCGATGTCCATAGTCGTAAGGCCCTGTGGTCAACACTGGATCGAGGTCGAAATTCTCGACCGGGGGCGGTGAACTGGTCGTCCATTCTAAGGTCAATCCATTCCAGGGGTTCGCACCCGCCGGTTTGCCCTGAGACCAACTCCAAATGGCATTGATCAAGAAAGGGATGGTGGAAACCGCCAGAATATATGACCCAATGGTGCAAAAGAGATTAATCCCGGCAAACTGCGGATCGTATTCGGCAACCCGACGGTTCATGCCCTGCAATCCCAGAACGTGCATGGGTAAGAAAGTCATGTTGAACCCAATAAAGGTAAGGGCAAAGTGGACCTTCCCCCAAGGTTCGTTCAGAAAACGACCTGTGATTTTCGGAAACCAGTGATAAAACCCGGCATAAATGCCAAACACACTCCCGCCAAAGAGCACGTAATGCAGGTGGGCCACAATAAAGTAGGTGTCGTGAACATGGATGTCGAAGGGGACTGAGGCCACCATGACCCCACTGAGTCCGCCAATCACAAACATCGAGACAAAGGCGATCGCAAACAACATGGCGGAACAAAGCCGCAGTTTGCCGCCCCAAATGGTGGCCGTCCAGCTAAACACCTTAATGCCCGTCGGCACCGCAATGATCATGGTGGCAATCATAAAGAACATGCGCAGCCAGTCGGGGGTGCCGCTGGTGAACATGTGGTGCGCCCAAACAATCAGGCCCAAGAAACTAATGGCCAAACTGGAATAGGCGATCGCCTGATAGCCAAAGATGGGTTTGCGGGCATGAACGGGCAAAATCTCGGAAATCATCCCAAAAGCGGGCAGAATCATGATGTAAACGGCTGGGTGGGAATAGAACCAGAACATATGCTGGTACACCACCGGATCGCCACCCCCCGTGGGGTTAAAAAATGCGGTGCCGACAAGTAAATCAAACCCCAACAGGACCATCGCCCCTGTTAAGACTGGGGTTGCCACCAACTGCAGCGCCGAGGTCGCCATCATGGCCCAGCAGAACAAGGGCATCTTGTTCATCGGCATACTGGGGATCCGCATCTTTAAAATGGTGACGATGAAGTTCAACCCCGCCATGATGGAAGAGGTGCCCAACAGAATCACACCCCCAATCCAGATTGCTTCTCCCGTCTGATTCACCATCAAGCTCAAGGGCGGATAGGAGGTCCACCCCGCACTGGCGGGTCCGACAAAGAAGCTGGCCAACAACAAAATGCCAGCCGGCGGAATAATCCAAAAGGCGATCGCATTGAGGCGCGGAAAGGCCATATCCCTCGCCCCGATCATCAACGGCACGAGGAAGTTGCCAAATCCACCCGTCAAGGTGGGGATGATCCACAGGAAGATCATGATGGTGGCATGGATGGTAAACAAGGCGTTGTAGGTTTCGCGACTCACGAAATCCACCTCTGGCGTCGCCAACTCCGTGCGCACCAGTTCGGCCAAAACCCCACCGATCAGATAAAACACAAAGCTGGTCACCAGGTATTGAATCCCGATGACCTTATGGTCGGTACTAAAACTGAAATACGTGCGCCAGTTTTGGCCGTTTTCCACCTCTCCGTGGGGGTGTCGCTGCATTGGTTCAGCAAGTTCGGCTTGGGTCATACAGCAATCCTAACTACAACTTGAAAGATGATAGGGGTTGACGTTACAACGATTGCGCAATTTGTAGCGTTTCGGGCGTTGAGACCGCGTGGCGATGCAGATGATCCATGGCCATCGAATGGGACTCAAAGCCCATGGCCGCAACCTGGGTTTGGCGCGCCTGCTCCTGAGCCGCTGCCACCAGGGTCGTTGCATCCACCGCAGCGGTCGTTTGACTTTGGACCCAGGTTTGGTAATCTTCTGGCGCTTGCACAATTACCTTGGTTTTCATACCGCCGTGGTAAGCACCGCATAGCTCCGCGCAAATCAAGGGATAAGTCCCCACCCGCGACGGAATGAAGCTTAAATGATTTTCTTGTCCCGGCACCGCGTCTTGCTTGAGACGAAACTCCGGCACCCAAAAGGCATGGATCACATCGCTGGCCGAAATATTGAGCCGCACCGGGCGATCCACCGGCAAATGCATTTCCCCGGCCACAATTCCCGTATCCGGATAGGTAAAAATCCAGGCGTACTGCAAGCCGTTCACATTGATGACGAGGGGTTCGTCGGATTTATTGGCAGCCGTTGCCGGGGCCATTAAGTCCAACCCCGGAACAGCAGCTTGCGTCATGTCCCCAGTCTGGGTCGGCAAGGTGGCTGCAAAGGCGCTTCCGGGCTGGGCCACGGAGTGGGGCGCGATCGCAACGGTTTCGGTTCGATGGGCATGGGCCATGTGGTTCGAACCAATGGCATTGCCGCTGTCTACGGACTGATAAACATCAAAACTATACACGGCCAACCACATCACAATAACCGTTGGAATCGCTGTCCAGAGGATTTCTAACGGCACATTGCCCTCAATGGGTGCGGCGTCCGTATCGTCGCCCGGTTTGCGGCGGAAACGGAACACGGAATACAACAGTGCGCCTTGCACCAGAAGGAACAAGCCTGCCGAAATGGACAGCATGGCATTAAATAGCCCGTCAATTTTAGGGGCTTCTGCGGAGGCACTGATGGGCATCATTCCGTTATTTTGCCCCACCCACAGACTCACTAAGGTGAGGGTAATACCAATCAGCAAAGCCGTTATCGTATTTGGAACTTTCACGATTTTTAACCGCAAGGAGAAACGACGGATTGGGTTCAAGAGGCGACCGACCAGACAAACTGGATGCCGTGTTGGCGATCAAGGCCGAAACTCGGCTGTCAAGGACCGTTTTGCCGACTTTTTCGAGGTGCAAATGCAGGCATAAAGACCCACAGCCTCCCTTCTACGGTAAACCACTCGCCTAGAGAAGTGATAGGTTCCCATCAAGGTTGCAACATTTTCCTGATTTTTTTTGGGATCAGCCCATTCCCTTTTGTGGCAAGGACTGGACCGAAGTGGAAAAAGGGGTTTGCCTACAATAGGTCAGGATAAACGGTTTCACGATCTACGACCGTATTTAAATTACATTTGACATCTTGGGAAAGTCTTTACAATGAGGCTAAGGGTTGCCAGTCTTGTGGCAATGGGGCTTAACGCTAGTCCCTCAATCGCCTCTATATTTCCAGTCTTTTTGCAAGCTCATGGCCAACAGTGTTTTTAATCCCCCATCCGACGCGATCGCATCACCGTCTTTAGATCCCTTACCGATCATCCGGAAAGTCGTGTATGGCATTAGCCTTGCAACCTTAGCCCTGATGGCCCTTGGCAGCGCAACCCGCGTCATGAATGCAGGGTTGGCCTGCCCGGACTGGCCCCTATGTTACGGCACGCTGGTTCCCGCCGCACAGATGAATTTGCAGGTGTTTTTGGAATGGTTTCATCGTCTAGTGGCCTCTGCCATTGGCCTGACCATGATGGGTCTGACAGCGGCTTGCTGGCGTTATCGTCGTGGCTTGCCGGGATGGTTGCCCCTTGCGGTGACGGCCTGTCTAGGATTGATCATGGTTCAGGGCATTCTGGGCGGATTGACGGTGACGCAACTGCTACGGTTCGATATTGTGACCGCTCACTTAGCCACAGGGCTGTTGTTTTTCTGCGGAATGACCACCATCGGCTGTTTTCTGGTGCCCTATCAAGGTACGGGGGCGGTGAGTGCTTTACCTTGGCTGAGTATCGGTGCTGCCCTTTGCGTTTACTTGCAAAGTATTTTGGGGGCGCTCGTGGCCTCGCGGTGGGCTGTGCATCAATGTTTGGATATGGCTTATCTCTGCCAGGTCTTGCACAATCACATGTTCAGTGCAATTCCGGCTAGCATATCGGTATTCATCTTGGTTTGGCAGGCATGGCGCACCCCGGCATTGCATCTCTGGTTACGTTGGCTCATGCAGGGAGCACTCGGTCTGCTGTTGATGCAGGTCACCATTGGGGTATTGACCCTGCGGTTGCATCTACAGGTGGAGTGGCTGACGGTTTCCCACCAAGTGATCGCCGCGATGTTGCTCGGAACCCTGGTGATGTTTAGCGTGATCGCTTGGCGCGATCGCCAGTCCACCCCTCTGTCCGCCGTTATTACTTTTCCTGAGAGGCCAAATTGATACCCTTGGCGTTTTCCCCATGGTCAACCCTGTCATTCGGAAGAGGAGTGTTGAATGTTTAAGACCCTAACGGATGGGGGAACTATCGCCCCATCTTCTTTGGCGACGCAGCTACTGGACTATTACCAGCTCACCAAACCTCGCCTGATCTTTCTGTTTCTGATCACAACCGCAGCCAGTATGTGGGTGGCCTCCCACGGGATCATTCACATCGACTCCTTTTGTATCACCCTGCTCACCGGAGCCTTAGCTGCCGGGTCGGCCAATACGGTCAACTGCCTCTACGACCGCGATATCGATGCCATTATGGAGCGGACCAGTACCCGCCCTCTACCAGCAGGACGTGTACAGCCTTGGCAAGCCGCTGTATTTGCGATCGCCCTTGCCCTCATTGCATTTTCCTTGCAAACCTATTGTGTTAATGTGCTGAGCGCTGGGCTAGAGATGGCCGGGATCGCAGTTTACATCCTCGTTTACACCTACTGGCTGAAACGCTCTTCGCCACAAAACATCGTCATTGGCGGCGCTGCCGGAGCCATTCCGCCTTTGGTCGGCTGGGCGGCAGCAACGGGCGAACTGAGTGGAGCCGCTTGGGTCTTATTTGCCATTATTTTTGTGTGGACACCGCCCCATTTCTGGCCGTTGGCCTTAATGATCGAAGAAGAATATGCCAAGGTGAATATCCCCATGTTGCCTGTGGTCAGCGGTGCTCAGGTCACGGCTTGGCAAACCTTTTGCTACACCCTGTTACTACTTCCGGTCTCTTTATTGCTGGTTTACCCGTTTGGCGCATCCGGTCTGCTGTACGGGGCGATCGCCCTGGTCTTGGGTAGCGGTTTTATTGCCAAGGCGTGGAAGTTAACCCAAACCCCGGAAGATAAGGCGATCGCACGGGAGGTGTTCAAGTTTTCGATTTCTTACATGATGCTGTTGTGTTTGGGGCTGACCCTGGATAGCCTGCCCGTCGCCCATACCTGGGTCGCCCAGTTGTCTCAACCCATTCAAGCGTTTGTTAGCGGAATGCCAGTCTTTCAATAAATCAACTGTGGAGGATCACGGAGCGCAACGATCTGTGCAGTGGCTGCACAGATCGTTGCGCCAGATCTCAAAGCCTGCCAGCGGATTCCTTTGACTACCGTAAACTAGAAGCTATGCCACCCCTTTGGGAGCTGATATGACTGCTACCCTTATCCAGAGTCCAGATCGGGTCGTCCTCCGCAATATAAGCTGGCACACCTATCAGTCCCTGATCGGAGACTTTGAATCAGAGCCAGCCTTGCGACTGACCTATGATCGCGGCACCCTTGAAATCCGTATGCCCCTCGATCTCCATGAAACCTACAAAAAATTGATAGGTCGTTTCATTGAAGCCGCAACGGAAGAACTCGATTTAGAAATTCGCAGCCTGGGTTCGCGCACTTGCGATCGCAAAGATCTCGCCAGAGGGTTGGAGCCGGATCAGTGTTATTACATCCAACATGTGGCATTGGTCCGAGACAGCGAACAAATCGACTTCGCCCATTTTCCACCCCCCGACCTAGCCGTTGAAATCGATATAACCAGCAGTTCCCTGGATCGATTTTCGATTTATGCCGATCTGGGTATACCAGAACTCTGGCGCTACGATGGGCGATCGCTGACCTTTTACCAGTTGCAAAACGGACAGTATCAAAGCTGCGATCACAGTGTTGCCTTTCCCCTGCTTGCGGCAGATCACATCGGCCAATTTCTGGACCTGCGATTCCCCAAAGACAAAGCGCAACCGAGCATGAGCGAAAACCGTTTAGTCAAACAATTTCGTCAATGGCTCCAGCATCAGAAGGCACATTGATCGGAACAACCCTATAGAGTCTTAGGTGATTCCCAGGAAATGAATTACCG
>JBAVRC010000493.1:0-4177 GCA_049694615.1 Thermosynechococcaceae cyanobacterium
CTCCAGTTCAAGCCGGACTACCCTGAAACCTGGTACAGCCGGGGCAATGCATTGCATAACTTAGGACGCCATGAAGAGGCGATCGCCAGTTACGACAAAGTCCTACAGTTCAAGCCGGACGACCATCAAGCCTGGAACAATCGGGGAAATGCATTTTATCAATTAGGGCGCTATGAAGAGGTGATCGCCAGTTACGACAAAGCCCTACAGTTCAAGCCGGACGACCCTGAAACCTGGTACAACCGGGGCATTGCATTGGGCAACTTAGGACGCACTGAAGAGTCGATCGCCAGTTACGACAAAGCCCTCCAGTTCAAGCCGGACTACTCTAATGCCTGGTTCAACCGGGGTAATGCATTGAATGACTTAGGTCGTTATGAAGAGGCGATCGCCAGTTACGACAAAGCTCTCCAGTTCAAGCCGGACAAACATGATGCCTGGAACAACCGGGGCGTTGCATTGAATGATTTAGGCCGCCATGAAGAGGCGATCACTAGTTTCGACAAAGCCCTCCAGTTCAAGCCGGACGACTATGAAGCCTGGAACAACCGGGGCGTTGCATTGAATGATTTAGGCCGCCATGAAGAGGCGATCGCCAGTTTCGACCAAGCCCTTCAGTTCAAGCCGGATGACCAGCAAGCTTTCTACAACAAAGCTTGCTGCTATGCCTTGCAAGTCAACCTCGAGGCAGCCCTAGAAAATTTGAGCCGTGCAATTGCTCTTAGTCCAAATAGATATCGAGCAATGGCCAAAACAGACTCAGATTTCGACTCAATTCGAGATAACGAACGATTTCAGGCGCTCATTGCGGTTTAAGACTGAAGCTCATCCTGAAACGCTCACTCAAACGTCGGCAGCAACCATTGATGCAATTTCCCGATAAATAACCTTTCACCGTCTGACCATTCATCCGACCTATCATGAAAGAAACGCACTGCAAACTTGTATGCAAACCGCAGAAGTCATAACCCACTACACCCCCGCCGAATACTTGGCCCTAGAAGACCAAGCCGAATTTAGAAGCGAATATCATGATGGCGAGATTATCCCAATGACAGGCGGCTCCTTCACCCATAACGAAATTGTCACCAATCTTTGCAGCCTCAAAGCGTCTTTACGCAACAAAGGCTATCGTCTGTTTTCCAGCGACGTTCGAGTCTGGATCGCCAAATATCGAAAGTTTACCTATCCCGATGTCATGGTGATTCAAGGGGAACCGGATCAATATGACAATAGAACTGACACCCTGACAAACCCAAAACTCATCATCGAAGTATTGTCCCAATCCTCCCAAGAGTACGACCGGGGCAATAAATTTAAGTATTACCGCTCTATTCCCGACCTGCAAGAATATGTCCTAATTAACCAATACGAACTCGAAATTCAGCACTACGCTAAAGCCGATGGCGGCTTCTGGATTTATCGCACCTACGAGTCCTTGGAGGATGTGATGACGCTCAGTGCGATCGCCACAACCCTCCCCCTCGCCGATATTTACGCAGGCATCTCCTTCTAACCCATCGCCACTCCCCGCCACTGCGTTTAGACTCATAACCCAATTCCGTCAAAAATTAAACTGCTAAAATAGGGATGGATGTTGAGTTTGCATCCGTGGAGTGTTGGGTTATGAAAAAAGGTAGGCTGTGTCGATTGGGCATGGGTATAGGGTTGTCAGGAATAATGGGGGTATCCCTATGCGTTTTCCCGGCCCCAGCCGTTCAGTTTGGCGATGGCACAATCCACTTTGCGGGGGTGCCGAGCCTGGGTAAGGTGAGTGCCACGGATAACCAAGCTTGGGCTTGGAGTGCCACATACTTTTTTACCGTGAAGATGCCTGCCGATGCCAGTGAACCCCTTGGTCAGATTCTGCTGAAACAAACCGAGGGACTCGATACCATCGACTTCAATACCAAGCGCACCTATGCTTACCTGAATGGCGATCGCCGCCAAAAGGTTGCTTTGCAAAGTATTCAGAACCAGGATGATACCTTAACGGTACAGTTTGATCCGCCCATTGCCCCAGGAACCACCGTCACCCTTGGGCTCAGACCTTACAACAATCCCCGCAATGGCGGCGTGTACTTATTTGGCGTAACCGCCTATCCTGCGGGCGAAAAAGTGAGTAGCCAGTTTATCGGCTATGGGCGATTACAGTTTTACGAAAACAGCTTTTTCAACCACTCTTGGGGATGGCCTTAAAGCACTAAAGGGAATGGAAACTCCATTACCGGAATTGATTCAGGAGATGTGTCAGCCCGGTTTTTACGATCACCCCGTCACCGAGCCGATTGGCCTGTTGCAAACCCATATTTCCTATGTGTTCCTGACGGGCGATTATGCCTATAAAGTGAAAAAATCGGTCAACTTTGGCTTTTTAGATTTTTCTGACCCAGAAAAGCGCCGTTATTTTTGCCAGGAAGAACTCCGACTGAATCGACGGCTGTCTCCCGATTTGTATCTGGCAGTTGTACCCATCGTACAGGATGCAGGGCACTATCGCTTTGCGCGCAACCAGTCAGCACCCGTCTCAGCGGTAGATTACGCAGTGCAGATGCGTCAATTTCCTCAGGACATGCTGTTGAGTCGTCTTTTTCAGGACAACCAACTGACGCCACAGATGATACAGGCGTTGGGCCAACTCGTGGCTGCATTTCATCGCCAAGCCGACACCAATCCCCAGATCCAAACCTACGGGAGTGTAGATGCCATTGGGCAGGTTGATGCCAATAACTATGCCCTGAGCGAACCCTTTATCGGTCACGCTCAAACCCAACAACAGAATGACGAAACTCGTGCCTTTACAACTCAATTTAGACTGCAACATACCGACGCGTTGACCCAACGTCAAAGGGCCGGAAAAATTCGCGAATGTCATGGCGATTTGCATTTGAACAATGTTTGTTTATACAACAACAAGATCCAGATTTTCGATTGCATCGAATTTAGCCCAGCGTTTCGCAACATCGATACCATTTACGACATGGCTTTTATGGTCATGGATTTAGCCTTTCATGGACGTATCGATCTAGCCAATCTTTTTCTCAACACTTATCTAGAAGAAACCGGGGATTATGAGGGTGCTGGACTGTTGCCGCTTTACCTTTGTATGCGGGCGTATATTCGCGGCAATGTCAATGCATTGTCCCTCAAGGATCGGACCATTTCCACTGCCGATAAGGCGGACTTGCTTCGGCGCAGTCAAGCCTACTACCATTTGGCTTGGCGTTATGCTCAGCGATCGCCCGGTCGGTTACTGATGATGTCTGGGGTGTCCGGCTCGGGGAAGAGTACGATCGCCCGACAGTTAGCCCAATCCTTGAATGCGATCCATATCCGATCCGATGCTGTGCGGAAACATTTGGCTGGCATTCCGTTGCAACAACGGGGCGACCAAGACGGCGCATCAGAAAGCGGGATCTACACACCAGAGATGACCCACAAAACCTACACCCGCCTATTAGAACTGGGGTTGTTTTTGGCCCAACAGGGGTTTGTGGTTATTTTGGACGCAAAGTACGACCGACAAGTCCTGCGCCAAGGCGTTTTAGAGGCTGCGGCGATCGCCCACATCCCCATTCATATTGTCCAATGCGTTGCGCCAACCGAAGTGCTGCGCGATCGCCTCCAAACCAGAACCGGCGACATTACCGATGCCACTGCCGACTTACTTGAAACCCAACTCGCCACCGCAGAACCCTTGACGGATCAAGAACAGGCGATCGCAACGATTGTACGCACAGCAGATTCTGTAGATTGTTCTCGATGCTTGGAATCTATCGCAGGCCAAAGGATACAAGGTGATTTAGGTCCCTTATGATGGACCCGATCAGCCCAAAGGCTACTCGCTAAGGCGAATGCTGTCGCTGGAAGTTCCAAATCTCATCTCGACTTGATCCAAGCCAAGAGATGTATGGATGTTATTTCAAAATACAAACATACGAGTTTAAAGGGTATTGCACACAGCTATTTTTGTAACGTTCTATACCTTTTAGGGAATCTATCCCATTTAGAATTTATTTCAGTCTTTGTTGCCTTTAATTTTGCATAAAAATTTTAAGATGCTTAATTCATTTTCCCTCTTGAATCAAACCAGTTCGCCCATTCAAAACTATATCAATCTTCTATATAATAAATATAAACTCTCAGTTCGCGTGAATTTTTTAAGAGTATTGTGAAT
>JBAVRC010000494.1:0-8128 GCA_049694615.1 Thermosynechococcaceae cyanobacterium
TATGAACTGAGCAACTGCTCAACGCTACAACCAGCCTTAGTTGCAACTGCCTGTCGCAGCGCCATTCGCAATGGCATTTCCCTATCCCTCATTGAGATGCAACGTCTCCTCGACCGCTGGCAACAGACCCAGCATCCCCGTACCTGTCCCCACGGTCGACCCATCTACCTCCGCTTAGACGAACAAGCCCTCGCCAAATTTTTCCGTCGCCATTGGGTCATCGGCAAAAGCCACGGGGTGTGATCGACCCAATCCGACTCAACCTGATGCCCCTAGCCGAACTCATTGGGAACCCGTTTCATGACAGATTGCAATGAAATATTGCAAATCGCTGCTTAATCAGAAAGTTTACAGAAATCCCAGGGAATACTAGCCGCAATGTACGGCCATGGCTGAAAAAGCCGGTTGGTCTCGTGCCTGAGCAGCAGTCCCTGAAGCCATGCCTATACTGCGGCACATCGTTTGACCGACCCCTGTGGATTTTAATTTCAGGCAAAACATATCCTTTTTAGACCATGCAACCCTTATTGAAACCTGAAATACCGCCGATGCAAAAAGAACAGTTTGAGCTATGGTATCAACCTGTTTACGACCTGTCGGGCGGAACTGTTCTGCACAATGAGGTGTTATTGAGATGGCGCATGGCCAATGGCAAACTGCGGAGTCCTCGCGACTTTATGCCATCCATTTTTAAGGCTGGTTTAGAAAACTGGTTAGATCGGTTTGTACTGGAGAGTGCCTCCACTATTTTGTCAGATAACCCAGGCTCAGAACTCTCAATCAACTTATCCCGGCAAGTCATGGATGATGCCAGGATTGGAGACTTTATCAACCAAATAATCTGTAGGTCTCGAATTAATCCCGAACGAATCCATATCGAAATTTCTGAAAAAAATATTGCTAGCGATTTCAAGAACTATCTTTCCCTTGTTCGAGATTTAAGACAAATTGGCTGCACCGTCATTCTAGATAATTTCGCCAATGATTACCTAACTTTCATGCAATGGGAGAAATTAGAAGTTGATGTTGTAAAAGTACGGGGGGAACTCATCCATCAATCGGCACAAGATATTCAATCCAAAACCTTGTTGCAATCCATTGTGGAGATGGGTAATTCCTTAGAACAGTTGACGGTCGCTAAATCAGTCGATGCCATCAATACCTCAATGTCTTTAGAGGGGTTGCGGTTTAGTTCCGGTCAAGGATATCACTTCAAGCCGCCCAGCCCTGATCTATGTTTGACAGAAAAAGTAGAAATTTTGGGCATTCCGATTGACAATCTTTCCATGAATGAATTATTGCACAAGCTAGATAAAGGAACTGTTTTTACACCCAATGTAGATCATTTGGTTAATGTCAGAAAAAATAGGGAATTTGGCGATGCTTATAGCATTGCAGATTATAAGTTATGCGATAGTCAGATTTTATATTTTGCTTCTCGATTTCTAGGATCACCCATTCGAGAAAAAATTTCTGGCTCGGATTTATTTCCAGCGTTCTACGCATACCACAAAGACAACCCCGATATTACGATGTTTATACTGGGGGGTATGGATAACGCATCGATTATTGCCCAGAGCAATATTAATCAAAAAGTTGGAAGAGAAATGGTGATCGATGCCTATTCTCCTCCCTTAGGATTTGATATCGATGAAAATGAGTGTTTGCAAATTGTCGAGAGAATCAATCGATCTGGCGCAACCGTTCTGGCAATTGGACTGGGGGCGCCCAAGCAGGAGAAATGGATTTATCGATATCGCCAATATTTAACGACGGTCAAAATTATTTTTGCCATCGGGGCCGCGATTGACTTTGAAGCGGGTTTGGTTCCCCGTGCCCCACAACTGGTGAGTAATTTGGGCGGCGAATGGCTGTATCGACTGGTCAAAGAACCCCGACGCCTCTGGAAGCGTTACTTAGTCAACGACTTGCCCTTTCTTTGGCTGCTCTTGAAGCAAAAAATGATGGATGCGGGGCACTGAAACGTCTGTGCTGAGGTCTCAGTTTAGGGGAATTTCGGCGATCGCCTCCAGATCAGTCAGGGCTGTTAGATCAAGGGATTCCACGTTATTGGGTGTGCGCTGGCACTGCGATACAAACGGACAGGTGCGATCGGCAGACCCGCAATGTCCAGCCGAGATGGGTGCTTGGGGTAATGACGGTTGCGATGGTCCCCAGGACTGAATCCAACTATCCAGGGGCGGCAACAGGCGAGCGAGGAGCCGGTACGTTTCTTGATGGCGCTGTTCCGAATAAGGAATAACCGTCCAGTGTCCCTGACTCGCGGACGGATCGGCAGGCTCGGCAAACCAATAGATCATGGAAACTTGGCTGGGAGCGTAAGCAGATGTTTCCACCAATAAGAACGGATACAGTCGCGTTTGCCAATGCTGTTGCAAAACTTGCGGATTCAGAGGACGACGATAGGTCTTCCAGTCAATAATCTGAGCTTGATCGGGTCCTAGAACCAACAGATCGTAAATGGCAACCATCAGAAAGTTGTATAGGACGAGCGTTCGTTGATGCTCGCTCAAGCGCTGACCCGAGAGCAACGGCGGCGGACAGATTTGGAATCGCTGAAACCACTGTTGAAGAACCGGATTGGCTGCTAATAGCGGTTCAACTTCAAGACCCAATTCCTGCTGTTGCATCAAGCGGTGGAATTGGGTCCCGAGTCGTTGCTGCTCTGAGTCGGCGGATAGGCGCGGCAACGCTAACCGATCCAAGAACAAATACTGAAATCTACGGGGGCAAGTCTCCAAAACCTGGAGGTGCGTTTGAGACAGTTGAAACAGATGGGGCAATAAATCCATAAAACTTTACAAATCAGCAGGGCTGTCTTCTCCTGTTTTTCGTCTGCTTGGGGTAGATAGAGGCTTAATAAAATTTAGATTTGTAATAATTTTCCCCCCCTTTGCATCCCACTCTTTTAAACTAATCCATACTACGTTTGTCGAATCTGCTTGTGTTCTCCGATGACAGCTCTATCCTGGCATGATTACCTCCTGATTACGTCTTGCCTCACCTCCGCCGTTGGTCTGACGGTCTTTTGCCATTGTCCAATCCCGGAACCCAACGCAGCAGAAGCAACCCAAGAGACGTTAGTCCGTATGACATTTATCTATTGGATGTTGTATTGTTTGTCGCGGTTGGGGCAACTATGGTGCGACTCAACTGCCCAAGATTTTGTTTGTAGCTTAAGGGTTTTAGCGTTGCTATCCTATGTTTTGACATTTTGCTGTGTGGTCAGTCTGCCGCTCCATACCATTGAACAACGGCGCTGATGCTTGGCCCAAGTCCCTTATGGTGGTAGAAAAGAACGTAGCATCAGCCGTTCAACATTTTGAGGAACCATGATCGACGTTGAGCATCTGAGCAAGGTTTACGGCTCAACCCCTGCCATTCAAGATGTCACCTTCCGAGCTGAACCCGGCCAAATCCTTGGGTTGCTAGGACCGAATGGTGCAGGTAAAACCACAACCATGCGCATCTTATCTGGCTACCTGCCCGCCAGTGGCGGTACCGCCCATATTGCAGGGTATGAGGTTCATGACAGTCCGATGGCCGTCCGACAGCGGATTGGCTACTTACCGGAAACGCCGCCGCTCTACCCAGACATGACCGTTGAGAACTATCTCAATTTTGTCGCCCGGATTAAGGGCGTAGCAGCGGGCGATCGCGCCACCAAGATTGCCTCAGCCGTCGAACGCTGCAATTTGCAAGAAAAGCGCAAGGTGCATATTCGTAAGTTATCGAAGGGGTTTCGGCAACGGGTTGGCATTGCCCAAGCCATTGTCCACGATCCGCCCGCTATTATTTTGGATGAACCGACGGTGGGTTTGGATCCCCGCCAAATCATTGAGGTGCGCAATTTAATCAAAAAGCTCGCGGGCCAGACCACCGTCCTGCTTTCGACCCATATTTTGCCGGAAGTCAGTATGACCTGCGATCACGTCGCCATCATCAACAAGGGTCGGCTGGTCAGCGCTGGCACCCTGGACGACCTCATGGTGCAACTGACGGGTGGAATGCGGTACGAACTCGATGTAGAGGGCGATCGCGGGGTCATTGCCCAACGGCTTCAGCAGGTAACCGGGCTGACGGGACTGGATTGGCTAGATACAGAGGGGTTGCCGGAGTCGCGCCATAAACTGCGGGTCAGTACCGAAACCAACCTCGACTTCGGCAAACAATTGGCTGCTGCCCTGGTCGAAAGCGGCCTTGGACTCCATGAAATGCGGCGATCGGGAGCCAGTTTAGAGGATGTTTTCCTACAATTAACCACAGAAGAAAAGATGGCCGAAGGCTCAGAAGGGCAGACCGTTACGGCACAAGTGCCCAGCACAGCGAACTTGGATGAGCACAGCCCGTCTGCGGAGGAAGGAGCTTAAACCGAATGATTACCGTACTGGCCAATATCGACGCCATTTTTAGAAAAGAACTGCAAGGCTACTTCAAATCCCCCCTGTCCTATGTCATTGCCGGGTTCTTCTGGATTTTGACCGCACTGTTTTTTGTGCTGGTGTCTCAAAACATCATCGAGCAGGCGGCCCAAAGCGATTTAGGGCGGCAAATGGGTCAGGGTAGCCCGAACCCCATTGATGTTCCCACCGTCATCTTGCAGAATTTTCTGTCGGTGATGGGTTCGATTTTGTTGTTTGTGTTACCCATTTTGTCCATGAACCTCTACACCGAGGAACGCAAACGCGGCACGTTGGAATTATTAGCCACGTCTCCCATCTCCAATTGGGTCGTTGCTTGTGGCAAACTGCTGGGGGTCCTTGTGTTCACCCTGACCCTGATTGTGCCCATCGCATTGCTGGAGCTTTTTTTATTCAGTGCGGCTAAACCGGCCATCAACCTGCAGGTCTTTTTGGTCGGGCACTTAGGATTGTTGCTATTGGCGGCATCGGTACTGTCCTTAGGCATGTTCATTTCATCCTTGAGTGACAGCGCCATCGTCGCGGCCATTTTGACCTTTGTCCTGATCATGGTGCTTTGGGTGTTAGATTTCCTCGGCCAGAAGTTAGGCAGTCCTGGGGGAGATGTGCTCAATCAACTGTCGCTGTTGAAGCATTTCACGAGCCTCAGTCAAGGGGTGCTCGATAGTTCCAGCGTGGTTTTATTTCTGAGCTACGTGGTATTGGGCTTGTTTTTGACCGCTCAATCCATCGATTTAATTCGCTTCCAGCAGTCATAGGTCTGAGTAGCCGGATCTGTTTGCCCAACCCCAGATGGGTTTGGCGTTTTATTGATGTGCCAATGACCCCTCGTAAGCTTGTAAGGTAGATGGTTGTGAAACGTGTTTTGCCAAAACTGAACCTGAATCCTAAGATCGTCAATGCCCTTTTTTGGGTCGGTCTCGGATTAATGATTGCCGGACTCAGTGCTGGCACAGTCGCTGGGAATTTATCCCCAGTTGCGATCGCCCTCGTCATGGGTGGCCTTATGGCGGTCGTGCTGTGGCTTGCCCTGAGGTGGTTGAATGCGCCGGAAACGGGGTCGCCTTGGTGGCGGCAGCGATCTGTTCAAACGGGGACCAATGCCCTCTTAACCACGTTGGCTGTGGCGGTGATCTTGGGCGGCATTAATTTCTTGGCTGTACGTGCCCCAGGCCAGATCGATTTTACGGAAGCCAAACAGTTTTCCCTGGCACCCCAAACGGAAAAGGTCCTCAAGGACTTGAAACAGCCCGTTAAGGTGCTGGTCTTTACCAACCAGCCCGATGCACAGCAGCGATCGCTCCTGGAACTTTACAAACGCCAGAACCCAGATCGCTTCGACTTTGAATTTATTGATCCGCAGGCCCAACCCGGACTGGCCCAAAAATATAAAATTCGCAATTTAGGCGAAACGGTTCTGGAAACGGGCGATCGCACCAAAAGCTTGGAAGGAGGGATGACCGAGCCGGATCTGACCCCGGCGATCGCCTCCTTCTTGCGCGATCGCAAGGTCAACGCCTACCTCTTGCAGGGGCATGACGAAACCCCCATCAATGGTGGGAAAGGCAACCTTGACGAAGCCGTTACTGAACTCAAAAAACGGGACTTTAACGTGAGTGTCCTGAATTTACTTGAGCAAAAACAAATTCCAGAAGACACTAATGTTTTAATTATCTCTGGACCCAAACGGGAATACCTCCCCGCCGAAGTGAAGTTGCTGCAAGACTACCTCAACCAGGGCAAATCGCTGCTGCTCATGCTCGATCCAGGCGAAAAAAATGGATTGGATCCCATCTTGAAAGATTGGGGGGTTCAACTGGATGGTCGCATCGTGGTTGATGCCTCAGGGTCTGGCCAATTGTTAGGACTCGGACCAGCTGTCCCCCTCGTGTTGCAGTATGGCGAACATCCCATTACCAAGGATTTTGCCCAGGGCCCATCCTTTTATCCCTTGGCACAAGCGGTGACGGTTAAGCCGCCCTCCAGCAATGAGCAGTCCACGGATTTGCTGACCACGAATCCCCAAAGCTGGGCGGAAGGCGACCCCAAGCAAGAGGAATTGAAATTCAATCCTGATCGCGATCGCCAAGGTCCTTTGACCATCGGTGTGGCTATCACCCGAACCCTCAAAACCGAATCAGCTTCAGGCAAAGAGACCAAAGAGAAGACTAAGGCCGATCAAACGGCTAAAAAAGAGGCCAAAATGGTGGTCATTGGGGACTCGGACTTTGCCACATCAGGACCGTTCAGTAAAGGGTTGAACGGCGATGTGTTCTTAAATGCGGTGACTTGGCTCGGTAGCGGACAGGACGATCCGAATTTGTCGATTCGGGCTAAAACCGTCACTGATCGCCGCGTCGAAATGACGCCCACCAACTGGCGCATCTTAATTTTGGCCGCACTCGGTTTGCCTGCGGCGGCCTTTGGCTCGGCAGCTTATCTCTGGTGGAAACGCCGATAAACGTCTCCTTTAATGACCCATGCTGTGCAGATGTTCAGAGCGTTATGAAAATCAAATCCAATACCGTTGCGTTATTGGCGATCGCCATTTTAACCGCAGGCGGCTTGTATCTTTGGGATCGCAATCGGGGCGAGACGACCACAGCTTCTGGCGATGCCAAGACCAGTACACCGCTCTTTAAAATGAAAGAGGACGAAATTACCCAGGTCAGTATCCAAACCAAGGGAAAACCCCTCACTCTAGAGAAAACTGCAAAGGGATGGCAATTAACGTCGCCCCAAAGCGGACCTGCGGATGACGGTACGGTCTCGTTTTTACTCAATTTACTGGCCACCGGAACCAGTGAACGCACCCTAGAGGTCGATGCCAAAGAGCTGAAATCCTTTGGCCTGGATCAACCCCCGGTCACCCTCAACATTCAGCTTAAAAACAAAACAACCCATCAACTGGTCTTGGGTACCCAGACCTTTAATCAAAGTTCTGTCTATGCCAGGGTAGATCCAAAACCGCCATCTGCTGGGCAAAAAATTGCGATCGCCCTGGTTCCCACAGGCTTTCTAGACGCTACCAGTCGCCCCTTTGCCGAGTGGAAAGCCAAACCGAAACCTGCTACGCCTGCACCATCGTCTCCGGCCCCTTCTCCAGCACCATCGAAGCCATCCGCACCCTAAAGACTTGCTTGTATGTGACATGCATCACACAGATAGGGTGAGACTGCTCACTGAGTGGCATCCTCTGAACAATGTATATATCTATACAACAGATACAAGATGTCTTGCCCTAAGATGAGGTAGTCAAAAAGCAGCTCGGTGTTTAAGGTCATCCCCAGGCCTATCTTCAGTAAGGTGCAAAAGGTTGCTATAGTATCAACCTTGTCAAACATAGGTAATGCACCCGTATTAAATTGGATGGCTTCTGCCAAGCTTAACAGCTTTAAACTTTTGTAATAATCTCTATATTCAGAGCACAAAAGATTTGAAGCTTGCTTAAGATTTTCCCCATCATCTCCAAGATTGATTCACAGCCCGACGCCTATTTGCTCGGCCAAAAAACAGTAATATTTTTTGGTAGTAGGCTCAATGAACCCCATTGCCCAAGATTGATGTGCCCCCATCTTAATCGCTATTACATCAGTCTTCTGTAACCGATCTTCGTAGAAGACGAAGGGGTTTTCTATTTGACTATTTTCCCCATAACCAAAAGATTGATATACATCAATCTCATG